>DAOMGA010000145.1:0-5034 GCA_035430085.1 Pseudomonadales bacterium | reverse complement strand
TTCGTCGGGCTTCATGCTGCGATAAGCAATTTCCAGCGCATGGAAATCGACATCAACACCTGCTGGCGGCTGCACACCGAGAAAAAAACGCAGTTGATCATCAGAACGTTGTTCGTCTTCGATGACTTTCTTGTCTTTTTTTGCCGTTACCACTTCTTGCGTCATATCTTTTAACCCTTATTTACAGTCTCAAGCTTCAAGTTTTTTTAGCAGAATTTCATTCACCTGCTGCGGATTAGCTTTACCTTGTGAAGCTTTCATAATTTGCCCGACAAAAAAGCCCAACATTTTCGGACGCTTGTCTTCTGTCGCAGCCCGGTAGTTTTCCACCTGTTGCGGGCTGGCAGCAATAATATCGTCGACAATTTTTTCAATCGCACCAGAATCCGATACCTGCTTCAGACCTTTCTGTTCGACGATGCCGTCAACAGTGCCACCTTCATTCCACAGAATATCGAAAACCTGTTTGGCAATTTTTCCAGAAATGGTGCCATCCTTGATACGTGCAATCAGATCACCCAGTTGCGAACTGGGAACAGGACTATTCGCTAAACCCAGACCGTTACGGTTGAGTGCAGCAGATAAGTCACCAGTTACCCAGTTAGCCGCCAGTTTTGCATCACCGGAAGTTGTGACCACTTGCTCGAAGTAAGCAGACATCACACGATCGGCACTCAACAGGCTGGCGTCATAAGCAGACAAACCGTACTGCTCGATAAAACGCTTCTGTTTTGCATCCGGCAATTCCGGCAACGACGCTTTCAACTCCGCGATGTAATTGTCTTCAATCACCACCGGCAATAAATCTGGACACGGAAAGTAGCGGTAATCATTGGCTTCTTCTTTACTGCGCATGGAACGCGCGGTTTTGGTGTCACCGTTATACAAACGGGTTTCCTGAATTACGCGACCGCCGTCTTCGATTACGTCAATCTGACGCTCGACTTCCAGTTTGATCGCTTCTTCCATAAAACGGAATGAATTCAGGTTTTTGGTTTCTGTACGCGTACCCAATTCAGCGCCTGGCTTGCGCACGGAAATATTCACGTCAAAACGCATGGAACCTTGCGCCATTTCACCATCACAAATACCCAGTGTGGTGACAATACCGTGCAGTTTTTTGGCAAACGCCACCGCCTCTTCCGCAGTGCGCATATCCGGCTCAGTCACGATCTCGATCAACGGCGTACCAGCACGGTTCAGATCGATACCGCTCTGCCCTGCATAATCTTCATGCAAGGATTTACCTGCATCTTCTTCCAGATGCGCATGATGAATGCGAACACGTTTTGTGCTGCCATCGGCCAGATCAACATCCACATGCCCTGCTCCGACAATCGGTTCAGCGAGCTGCGTCGTTTGATAACCTTTAGGCAGATCCGGATAAAAATAATTCTTGCGCTCAAATACAGAACGCTTGGGAATCTCGGCATCAATCGCCAAGCCAAACATCAGCGCCATACGCACAGCTTCTGCATTCAACACCGGCAAAATACCGGGCAATGCCAGATCAATCGCACAGGCTTGTGTATTCGGCTCTGCACCAAACGCTGTCGAACTACCAGAAAAAATCTTGGTTTTGGTGGCCAGTTGAACGTGAATTTCAAGGCCGATAACGGTTTCCCAACTCATACATCAATCCCCGCTGGCGCTTTCACATGCCAATCCGTTACTTGCTGATAACGGTGAGCAACATTCAACATGCGCGCTTCATCCAGATAGTTGCCAATAATCTGCAAACCTACCGGTTTGTTATCCACAAAACCGCAGGGCAATGACATGCCGGGCAAACCGGCGAGATTGGTAGCGATGGTATAGATATCTTCGAGATACATCGCCACTGGATCACTGCCTTTTGAGCCAAAGGCGAACGCAGGCGATGGCGACGTCGGCCCCATGATGACATCGACTTGTTTGAAAGCTTCGATAAAATCCTGCTGGATCAAACGGCGCACCTGTTGCGCCTTCCGGTAATAGGCATCGTAAAAACCGGCAGACAATGCATAAGCACCCACAAGAATACGGCGCTTCACTTCTTCACCAAAACCTTCAGCGCGCGAACGGCAGTACAGATCATTCAAATCCTGAGGTTTGTCACAGCGGTAGCCGTAACGCACACCATCAAAACGCGAGAGATTCGCCGAACATTCAGCCGGTGCGATCACGTAATACGCTGGTACCGCGAGTGAGGAATGCGGCAGTGAAATGTCTACCAAGGTCGCGCCCAGTTTTTCGTATTCACGCAAGGCATTTTGCACTTGCTCGGCAGTTTTTGCGTTCAAACCTTCGCCAAAATATTCACGCGGCACACCGATTTTCAGACCGCGTAAATCTTTATCCAGATCCGCGGTGTAATCAGGCACGTCCTGATCAAGACAGGTGGAGTCTTTCTGATCAAATCCTGCCATCGCACCGAGCATCAACGCTACATCTTCTGCCGTGCGCGCCATCGGTCCCGCCTGATCCAGACTGGATGCAAATGCGATCATGCCCCACCGCGACACACGCCCATAAGTCGGTTTTAAACCAGTGATACCGCACAATGCTGCAGGTTGACGAATCGAACCACCGGTATCGGTGGCCGTTGCGCCAGGCGCAAGACGCGCTGCAACACAAGTCGCGCTGCCACCGGATGAACCGCCCGGCACACAACTGGTATCCCAAGGATTCTTCACTGGTCCATAAAAACTGGTTTCATTGGATGAGCCCATCGCGAATTCATCCATATTGGTTTTACCCAACATCACCATTCCAGCAGCGCGATATTTTTCTACTACGGTGGCATCGTACGGCGAAATAAAGTTATCCAGCATGCGTGAACCGCAACTCGTGCGCACGCCCTTCGTACAAAAAATATCTTTATGCGCAAACGGTACGCCCGTCAAAAAACCGGCTTTACCGCCAGCGCGTCGTGCATCGGCAGCATCCGCTTCTGCCAGCGCGAGATCCGCAGTGACTGTGATAAAGCTGTTGTAATTTTTATCCAGACGCGCAACGCGATCCAGATAATGTTGTGTCACTTCGCGGCTGGAAAACTTTTTCTCTGCCAGTGCTTGTGCCGTTTGTGCCAGTGAAAGGTTATGCATCAGATGAAAGCCTCACTCAATCACTTTGGGCACAAGAAACAGACCATCCTGCACCGCAGGTGCAATCGCTTGCAAGACTTCACGCTGGTTCGGCTCGGTCACCACATCGGCACGCAGACGCTGCACAGCATCAAGCGGGTGCGCCATCGGCTCAATGCCAGCGGTGTCCGCCGCTTGCAACTGGTCGATCAAGGCTAGTACATCACCCAGGCTCCCGGTGGTACGAGCCAGCGTGGATTCATCAAGAGCAATACGCGCCAGACGCGCGAGTTGCTCCACTTGTTGGCGCTCAATAGCCATCAACCTACTCCGGAAAAGGGTCGCTCAAGGGGTCAGCAAAGTATCATATTTACCCCTCCTTTCCCAAGCTGCACAACCGGGCATCCATGTAACGAGCGTCCAAGAAAAAGGCCGGTTACCCGACCTTTTTCTGCTGCTTTCTGATGCGTGCCACGTCAATTGCTGGTGTTGGACTCCCGCACGCTGCTACCACTCCAGGCCGAGCCTTCCAGTGGCAACACCGTGATCACCGGCGGCTCTGTTAACAGGACTGTTTTGGCAGGATCCAACGGATAAGCATCAACCCCGTCGTTCACACCATCGTTGTCATCATCAGCATCGCAAGCATCGCCCTGTGCATCGCCATCAGTGTTGAGCTGGGTGGTATTGGCAATAACCGGGCAATTGTCTGCAGCATCAAATACCCCGTCACCATCAGTATCTGGCGGCAACAACGGATCAGTACCCCGGTTGATTTCAGTGATATCCGATACCCCATCACCGTCGGTATCAGCTGCCAGCGGGTTGGTGCCATAAACATACAATTCGGAACCATCACTGAGACCGTCGCCATCCGAGTCAGGCACGAGCGGGTTAAGGCCTTTGGTCAACTCGACCTTGTCAGAAACAGTGTCACCGTCGGTATCTGCTTTCTTCGGATTGGTACCGCCAACAATTTCAGCATGGTCATTCAGGCCGTCGCCATCGGTATCCGCCAGATTAGGGTTGGTACCCCAGCTGATTTCGGCCGCATCATCCAAGCCATCCCCATCGGTGTCAGTCAGCAACGGATCAGTGAAGTACACCATGACCTCTTGGTAATCCGTCAGCGAGTCGCCATCGGATGACTTTTTCGTCGGATCCGTGCCATACAACTGCACTTCCAACCCGTCCTGCAAGGTATCGCCATCGGTATCGGCAGCGCGCAGGTTGCTGCCCAGGGTGAACTCGAAGTAATCACCGAGATTGTCATCATCGGTATCAGCATCAGTCGGATTGCCACCGGTAATCATTTCCTGGAGGTTAGTCAGGCGATCGCGATCCGCATCCCCGGCAGGGACAGCTACTACCAGACCACTGAAGTAACGCTGCTCCCACTGGTCATTCAAGCCATCAGCATCGCTATCTGTGGCGACCAATGGGTTGATCGACTGGTCGATTTCCAGCTTGTCCTTGATGCCGTCACCGTCGGTATCAGCCGCCAGCGGGTTGGTGCTTGCCTGGAATTCCTGGCTATTGGTCAGACCATCACCGTCCGTATCAACAGCACCATCAGCCGCATTGGCCTTGTTGAAACCGAAGCGGCCCTCAAAGACATCAAGCATGCCATCACCATCCTGATCATTGCTCTTGCCGACATATACGATTTTCTTCAACACGGTCTGCCAATCAACCTCAACCGAGCAACAGAAATCTCTCGCCCACAGCGCGACATTGCCACTGCCGTACCCGACCTGCATGACCGAGGTGGTGCCATAGGTTACTTCGCGGTAGATCGGCATCGCACCGGCCGGCAGTGAAGCTGTTGTGACGGCATAACTCGCGGCCGGCAGCGTCGCCGGCCCGCCCACAAACGAAGTGCCCGCAATGGCAGCCGGGTTCAATGCAGTGACATAGTTGTTGCTTGCAACCAGCGAGTATGCAAACAGGCCATTCAACAAATCGGTTT
>DAOMGA010000144.1:0-5037 GCA_035430085.1 Pseudomonadales bacterium | reverse complement strand
AAATGCCAGATCAAAACAAAATATGAAGTTGATGAAAAGGTTTATGGTCATAACGCTTTCAGAGCGCATTGTCATAAGTGTAATCAGCGGACAAAAAATAATAATTCCGATAATATCTCCCTGACACCAGCGTAAAAAGGCAGAGAAAAACATATCTGACGGCATCAAATCTGCAAGATACAATGCACTGACACCGGTACCGGCACTGATTATCGAGCACAGTGAACCGACAACACCCAAACAGAAATAATCACGGGGGGAATCCCAATCAGCATTGAGTCGGCAGAAGTGAATAAGCAGCCAGTAAGCGGACAGTGCTTCTAATGTATTGCCTGTGGCAATGCCCAACGTCACGAATATCGGGTTGCTTGCACCACTCAGCATGTTTCCCAATGCGGCACCAATAAAAATTCCCGGCCAGTATTTTTTACCGCCCAGCATCAATGCCGCTAGAGCAATACCACTGGATGGCCAGATAATGGACACCACGTGATTGGCAGTGAAGTAATTAAGAATAATTTTGGCAGTAAGGGCGTAGGCCAGTATCAGCAACATCAGCCGTAGAAAGTAGTGCATTCCTTTATTGATCATCCTGTCCATGGCAATCCTGAGCTCTGAATTCCTGTTGTCTTATCGTTGTCTGCAAATAGCTTACCCTGTTTTTGCTGTACCACAACAGCGCTTGCACCCTTATCATGCACACCACGATTCCACCGACTGCAGGCTGTTCCATGTCAGACTTCATAACTATCGATAAATCTCGCCCCGGCATCGCCGTGATAACAATGAATCGCCCCGAGCGGATGAATGCCATGGCCTTTGATGTCATGGTGCCGCTCAAGGAAGCTCTGGAAGCAGTCAGCTTCGATAACACCACCCGCGTGGTGATCCTGACTGGTGAAGGCAAGGGCTTCTGCTCTGGCGCTGATCTGAAAGACCCCGGGTACCTGTCGATCTTTGACGGCCTGACCATGCCCGGCATCGCCCGACGCGCCATGAAAGTGTTGGACGATGTCATGCATGCTATACAGACCATGCACCAGCCTGTGATTTCAGCGATCAACGGTCCGGCGATTGGCGGCGGTTTTTGTCTGTCGATGATTACCGATATCCGAATTGCTTCCGAAACTGCGATTTTCCGCGCCGCCGGTATCAATAATGGTCTCACTTCTGCCGAACTCGGTTTGAGCTACACCCTGCCTCGCGCTATCGGCACCACCCGCGCATTTGAAATCATGTTGACCGGTCGCGATGTCGGCGCAGAAGAAGCCGAGCGCATCGGCATCGTTTCAAAAGTCGTAGCACCTGAACAGTTGATGGACACCTGTTTTGCCATGGCAGAGCAGATCAAACAACACAGCCATCTTGGCGTAGAACTCTCCAAACAGATGCTCTGGGCCGGCATGCAAGCCAGCAATTTGCATACACACATGAACCACGAAGGCCATGCACAACTGTATGTGCGCATGACAACTAAAAACTTTGAAGAAGCTATCAAAGCCCGCAAAGAAAACCGCAAGCCCGATTTTAAAGATTAAAAATTGACTACCTGATGGCTATCAGTCTGCAACTGCAAAATCTTCACTGCGAAAAAGGCAATCAACGCTTGTTTTCCAGTGTAGATTGCGTGTTGAATGCCAGTGAGTTATTGCATGTAGCGGGCGAAAACGGCAGCGGCAAAACCACTTTACTGCGTATTCTCGCCGGATTGAATCGCGATTACTCCGGTGATGTCTTGTGGAATGGTGAAAATATTCGCCAGCAATGGTCTGCGTATGCACAAGATATTCTTTTTCTTGGTCATCAACCCGCCTTGAAAGCTCAACTCACTGCGCGCGAAAACTTACAGTGGTATGCACGTTGTGCAGATGCGACTAATCAGCAAATTGATTCAGCCTTAAGCGAACTCGGTTTACGCAATAAATCAGATATCCCTTGCCACCAACTCTCTGCCGGCCAACAGCGCCGCACAGTGTTGGCGCGTTTGATGTTCAGCACACACAAACTCTGGCTGCTGGACGAACCGTTTACTGCTATCGATGCCAAAGGTTTTGCGCCCATTCTGCAATGTTTGCGTTTGCACCTGGAACGCGGCGGCATTGTGGTGATGACAACGCATCACGGCATGGAAAAAATCGACATTCCCCACAGCACACTGCTGCTGGGCGAAGCGATACCGGGTGACGCATGAGCATTCTGGCTGCGACACTGCAACGTGAATGGCAACTGGCTTGGCGCAACCTTGCAGATGCCGTTAATCCTGTCGCCTTTTTTCTGATGGTGATTGCGCTCGTGCCACTGGGCATCGGCACAGACAAAACCCAGCTCGCCTCCATTGCACCGGGCATGTTGTGGGTCTCCGCCCTGCTGGCAAGTTTGTTATCCGTCGATATGCTCTTTCGCCGCGACTATGACGACGGCACGCTGGAACAATACCTGCTCTTGCCTAATGAGCTGTACGGAATTATCTGGATCAAAGTGCTGGTGCATTGGCTGTTTACCGGGCTGCCGTTAGTACTGATTTCGCCGCTTCTGGGCATGATGCTATCCTTGCAGCCCGCCGCCATACCGGTACTGATGCAGTCACTCGCATTGGGCACCATAAGCCTGTCATTGATAGGCGCCATCGGCGCTTCACTGACTGTCAGCCTGCGACGCGGCGGCTTGTTGATTGCCGTGATTGTCCTGCCGCTGTATATCCCTGTGCTGATTTTTGGCGCCAGTGCGACGGCACAAGCAGTTGGTGGCATTGTTCCTGCCGGACAACTGGCAATGCTGGGCGCTTTTGCACTGCTAGCACTGGGGTTGTCACCACTAGTCGTTATGGCTGGCTTACGAATTGCTGTGGAATCATGATGTTAGATAGCAAACCTGATGTATTTTCTATACTAAAAACCTGGTTTCACCGCTGGGGCTCACCGCCCTGGTTTTATCAAATGAGCGGCAAACTGCTACCGTGGCTGACAATATTCACGGCAGCACTGATTATTACCGGTACCGTATGGGGCTTGGCATTTGCGCCGGAAGATGCTCGTCAGGGCAATAGCTTCCGTATTATTTATTTGCACGTGCCCGTGTCATTTCTGGCATTGGCCGGTTACTACCTGATGGCGCTGGCTGGTTGTATCGGGCTGATCTGGCGTATGAAGCTGGCGTTCTGGACACTGCGCGCCGCCGCACCCATTGGTGCCGCACTGACATTTATTGCGTTGGCGACGGGCGCCATCTGGGGTAAACCCACCTGGGGTACTTGGTGGGAATGGGATGCGCGTATCACATCCATGCTGATCCTGTTTTTCCTGTATCTCGGCGTGATGGCTCTGGCCAATGCCTACCAGAATAGCGATAGCGGTAATCGTGCAGCGAGCATTCTTGCCATTGTCGGCATGGTGAATATCCCGATCATCTACAAATCCGTTGACTGGTGGAACACACTGCATCAAGGAGCCTCACTCAAACTGACCTCTGCACCGACCATTCACGGCTCTATGCTCTACCCTCTGCTGATCATGATTGTCGGCTTCTATCTGCTGTATGCCGTGTTGCTGTTGCTCAATGTACGCTGCGAAATTCTCGCCAACGAACGTAATAGTCGCTGGCTACAGGATGTCTTACGCCAAAAGAATCAAGAGAAAAACTGATGTATTTCGAAACACTGCACGAACTTTTTTTTATGAATGGACACGGCGCTTATGTATGGAGTGCTTATGGCATTGGCTTTGCTGTACTGGCTGTCTTGGTGTGGCTACCTTTATCGCGTGAGGCGCGATTGAAGGCAAGTATTTTGGGGGAGAACTAAGCGTGCATCCGGTTCGTAAACAGCGCCTGCTTGTCATTATCGCGATCATTGTTACATCCAGTGTAGCAATCGGTCTGATCACGTTTGCCTTGCGCGAAAATATGAACCTGTTTTTCCCGCCAGCAGACATCCTGAACGGCAAAGCACCCGAGGGTCGTGAAATCAGGCTTGGCGGTTTTGTAGATAAAGGCAGCATTCAACGCACCAGCAACAGTCTCGATGTGCATTTTTCTATTGGCGATGGTCAGAACAGCATACCCGTGATTTACACCGGCATCCTGCCCGATTTATTCGCAGAGGAACAAGCGGCCATTGCCAAAGGTAAATGGGATGGTAAAGTTTTTACCGCAACAGAAGTTCTCGCCAAACACGATGAAAATTACACGCCACCAGAAATCAGGGATAGCATGAAGCAAATGAATGCGCCGAAACCTGCCATGCATCCCAAACCATAAACAACCAACATAAGAAAACCGGCATAAGAAAACCTGATGATCCCTGAACTCGGCCTCTATCTCCTTATCCTCGCCTTTTGCTTATCCATTGCACAAGGCACGTTACCCATGTTGGGCAGCTATATTAATGCCACACGCTGGTTACGGCTCGCCGTGCCGTTGTCATTAATCAGTTGCCTATTACTGTCTGCCAGTTTTACTGCGCTGGTTTATTGTTTTGTGACGGATGATTTTTCTGTGCAGTACGTGGCTAATAATTCCAACACCCAACTACCGGCCGCTTACAAAATCAGCGCGACCTGGGGCGCGCACGAAGGTTCATTACTACTCTGGTTATTGGTACTGTCAATCTGGAGTGCTGTTTTTTCACTGCGCTCTCACTCACTTCCTATAATATTGCGCGCAAGAATTATCAGCGTGCTAGGTTTGATCGCATCCGGCTTCGGAGCCTTCACGCTGTTTACCTCCAATCCCTTCACTCGCAATCTGCCTTTTATTCCCGCTGAAGGCAGCGATCTGAACCCATTGTTGCAAGATTTTGGTCTCATCATCCATCCACCGATGCTGTATTGCGGCTATGTCGGCTTTGCTGTGCCGTTTGCTTTTGCGGTTGCTGCACTACTGGAAGAAGACGCAGCATCACGCACATCTATCAGCAATGCCTGGACGCGCTGGGTGCGTCCGTGGGCTAATGCTGCATGGGCCTTTCTGACTGTCGGCATCGCACTCGGCAGCTGGTGGGCGTATTACGAACTTGGCTGGGGTGGCTGGTGGTTCTGGGAT
>DAOMGA010000143.1:0-5070 GCA_035430085.1 Pseudomonadales bacterium | reverse complement strand
CTGAAGGAAGAACAGGCATGGACTGCATTATCCGTCTGGGTTGGTCCCTCGGTGTTGACGGCTGTGCTGTTATCGCAAGTGTTGTACTCAATGCTGACAGGTGATTTGCCTGCCGCCGGTTTGCACGGCGTTGATGCTAAACAAGTCGGTATTGCATTGTACGGTCCGTATTTATTGTGTGTTGAGTTGGCTTCAGTATTGTTATTGGCTGCATTGGTGGCTGCGTATCACCTGGGGCGCGCTGATGAAAAAGAGTAACGGAAGATGAATGGCATTCCTTTAGAACACGGTTTGATTCTTGCCGCGGCACTGTTTGTGTTGGGGCTGACAGGTGTACTGGTGCGTCGCAATATTCTGTTCGTATTGATGAGCATCGAAATCATGATGAATGCTGCCGGTCTGGCGTTCGTGCTGGCTGGCAGTCGTTGGGGGCAAGCGGATGGACAGATCATGTTTATCCTGATCCTGACACTCGCTGCAGCAGAGGCGTCAATTGGACTGGCTATCGTGCTGCGTTTACACCGTCGTTTCCATTCGCTGGATATTGATGCAGCCAGTGAGATGCGCGGATGAGTGATTCCAATATGCATTGGTTATTTCTGACATTTGTATTTCCATTAGCCGGATTTCTGCTGTTGTCTTTTTCGCGCGGCAAGCTGTCTGAAAATGTTTCTGCTGTGATTGGTGTTGGGAGTATGGCGTTGTCTGCGCTTACTGCTGCTTTTATTGCACAAGAATTTCTTGCTCATCCGCCAGAAAATGGCATCTATACACAAATATTGTGGACATGGATGCAGGTGGGCGATTTCGCGCCGCGCATTGCATTGCATCTGGATGGTTTGTCATTGACGATGTTGTGTGTGGTGACAGGTGTCGGTTTCCTGATCCATCTTTTTGCATCGTGGTATATGCGTGGCGAAGAAGGGTATTCACGTTTCTTCGCGTACATGAACCTGTTTGTTGCCAGCATGTTGTATCTGGTGTTGGGTGACAATTTATTGTTCCTGTATTTTGGTTGGGAAGGTGTGGGTCTCTGCAGTTATCTGTTGATCGGTTTTTATTACCAGCACACGGCTAACGGTCATGCGGCAATGAAAGCTTTTATCATCACCCGCATCGGCGATGTGTTCATGGCTATCGGTCTTTTTGTGTTGTTCCGTGAGCTTGGCACGCTGAATATTCAGGAGATTTTGCAAGCAGCGCCGCTGCATGCGAATCGTGAATCACTCGAGTTCGCCGCTTTATTGTTGCTGGGTGGTGCGGTAGGTAAGTCGGCACAATTACCGTTGCAAACCTGGTTGGCTGACGCAATGGCAGGTCCTACGCCGGTATCTGCGTTGATACACGCAGCCACGATGGTAACAGCGGGCGTGTATCTGATTGCGCGTACACACACACTGTTCGAGATGTCACCGGACGTGTTGTATCTGGTCGGCAGTATTGGCGCAGTCACCTTGGTGTTGGCGGGTTTCAGTGCGCTGGTGCAAACTGATATCAAACGTATTCTCGCGTATTCCACCATGAGTCAGATCGGCTATATGTTTCTGGCGCTGGGCGCTGGTGCCTGGGATGCTGCGATCTTCCATCTGATGACGCATGCATTTTTCAAAGCGTTGTTGTTTTTGTCTGCTGGTGCGGTGATTGTCGCCTGTCATCACAAACAGGATATTTTCGAGATGGGCGGATTGCGGAAAAAATTACCGCTGGTGTACGCCTGTTTTATTGTTGGCGGTTCAGCGCTCGCTGCGTTGCCGTTTGTTACTGCCGGTTTCTATAGTAAAGATGAAATTCTCTGGCTCTCTTATGCCAACGGCAAGATGGCATTTTTCTATGCCGGGCTTTTCGGTGCGCTGCTGACATCGCTCTATACATTCCGTCTGATTTTCACGGTGTTTCATGGCGAGGCAAAAACTGATGCTCATGCCGGTCATGGTATTGCCTATATTTTGCCATTGGCGGTGTTGTTGATATTGTCTACCGCGGTTGGCGCCATGATTCATCCGCCGTTAGCTGGTGTGTTGCCGGAAGCTGCCAGCCTGCTTGGTGAAGCGCATAGACACATGATTGAAATGATTTCTGGCGCAGTGGCGATAAGTGGCATTGTTCTGGCGGCCTGGTTATTTCTCCCGACGCACAAGCCTTTGCAGAATTTTTACAACACGAAGTTTGCGCATGGTTTCCGTTGTTTATGGAAATACGGTTGGGGGTTTGACCTGCTCTATGATCGTTTATTTGTGAAGCCGTATTTGTGGTTGGTGCGTGCGAATAGTCGTGACCTGATTGATGTTGCTGTGGAAAGTATTCCGGTATTGATGCGTGCGGGGCATGACGTTGCCAGTGCAACAGAAAATGGTCGTGTGCGCTGGTATGCCGCGAGTATCGCTGCGGGTGCCGCAGCAGTTTTGGTCGTTGTACTTTGGTTTTGATAAACGGTGCTTTGGTTTTGAATAGAACAAACAGGAACGCATGAAGAGATGAGTATTATCTGGCTGATTTTTATTCCACTACTTGGCGGCTTGCTGTGTTGGCAGAGCGAGCGCGTCAGCCGTGGCGCACCGCGCTGGATAGCATTTTTCAGTATGGTATTGATGGGTGCGCTCGGTGTGCATTTTTTGTTGCAAGGCGATTACTCTTTAGCGCCTTCTGTGGCAGGCGCACCTTCAAACTGGCAAGCAGAATACCGCGCGCCATGGATCCCATCTTTAGGCATCAGCTTTCATCTGGGGCTGGATGGTTTGTCATTGTCGATGGTGTTGCTGACTGCGGGTCTCGGTCTGGCGGCGGTTTTGTGTTCATGGCGTGAGATCCAGCGCAATGTTGGATTTTTCTATCTGAACTTGTTGTGGAATCTTGCCGGTGTGACCGGTGTGTTTCTGGCGCTGGATCTGTTTGTGTTTTTCTTCTTCTGGGAAGTGATGTTGGTGCCAATGTATTTCCTGATCGCTTTGTGGGGGCATAACGCGCCAGGCGGTATAGGAAGAATTCACGCAGCCAATAAATTTTTCATTTTTACCCAGGCCAGCGGCTTGCTGTTGTTGATGGCGATCATTGGATTGGTGTTTGTTTCTTATCAACAAACTCACCTTCTGAGTTTTGATTACGATGTTCTCCGCCATGCAAAAATGCCTGCATCGGTGGAATTTGTCTTGATGCTGGGATTTTTTATCGCCTTTGCAGTGAAGATGCCGATTGTGCCGTTGCACTCCTGGTTGCCGGATGCACATGCGCAAGCACCAACAGCAGGCAGCGTCGATCTTGCCGGTGTGCTGCTTAAAACGGCGGCGTTTGGTTTATTGCGCTATGTGTTACCGATATTCCCGAACGCATCGCAAGGGTTTGCGCCCGTAGCAATGGCGCTTGGGGTGATCGGTATTTTTTACGGTGCGATATTGGCTTGTGCGCAACATGACATCAAACGCCTGGTGGCTTACACCAGTATTTCGCATATGGGGTTTGTGGTGATCGGGATCTATTCTTTTAATCTGGTGTCTTTGCAGGGTGTGGTGATCCAGATGTTGGCACATGGTGTCTCCGCCGGTGCGTTGTTTATTTTGTCTGGTGAATTGTACGAGCGCCTGCATACGCGTGATTTACGCTTGATGGGTGGATTATGGTCGCGTATCGCCTGGCTGCCTGCATTGGCATTATTTTTTGCAGCGGCTTCACTGGGTTTGCCTGGTACCGGTAATTTTGTGGGTGAATTCCTGATCCTGCTGGGTGTATTCAAAGGCTCGCCGATTATTGCGGCACTCGCTACAGCTGCCTTGATTCTCGCGGCAGTGTACAGTTTGCTGATGATGCAACGTGCATTTTTCGGTCCTGCACAATCGGAAAAAGTTTTGGAAGGTTTGACTGCCCGTGAAATATTCATGGTGTTGTTTCTTGTTGCGTGTCTGCTCGGATTAGGCCTGTACCCGCAGCCTGTTCTTGATCTGACGTATTCCACCATGTCGCAGTTGGCGAGGTAAGCCCGATGTCTACCCAACTGACTTTACAAAACCTGCTGGCTTTATTGCCCGTTATTGTTTGCAGTGCTACCGCGGTATTGGTGATGCTGGCGATTGCATTCAAGCGCAACCATTTCATGAATGCGACGGTAACGGTGATGGGCTTGAATGCTTCACTACTTGCCGTATGGTGGGTTGCAACGAACATGGCATTGCCGCAATCGGTTACAGATTTATTTGTAGTGGATAGCTTTGCCTGTTTTTACATGGCGCTGATTCTGGTGGCGACGTTAGCGTGTGTTACGTTGGCACATGCCTATATGGAAACACACAGCGGCAATCGTGAAGAGTTATACCTGTTGCTCACGCTGTCGGCTACCGGCGGGCTTTTGTCGGTGTGTAGTCGCCACATGGCGGCATTGTTTATTGGTATGGAAATTCTCACTGTGCCGTTGTTCGGTTTGATCGCTTACAGTTTTAAGCGCTCACGTTCACTGGAGGCCGGTATTAAGTATCTGGTGTTATCGGCTATGTCTACAGCCTTTATGCTGTTTGGCATTGCATTGCTGTATTCGCTGACCGGCAGTCTGTCTTATTCCGGTATTCGAGATGTGCTGCTGCAATCACCGGAAATACCGCTGCTGGCGTGGGCGGGTTGCAGCATGATTTTTGTCGCGTTCGCTTTCAAATTATCGTTCGTGCCATTCCATTTGTGGACGCCGGATGTGTATGAAGGTGCGCCTGCGCCTGTCTCGGCCTATCTGGCAACTGCGAGCAAGGTGGCGGTGTTCGCGGCGATGGTGCGTCTGCTGCAGCAATTGCCCTTGTTATCCTCCGGTGCCATGCATGACGTGCTGTTGGCTGTTGCGGGCTTGTCGATCATTGTCGGCAATTTACTGGCGCTCACGCAGAGCAACGTCAAACGTATGTTGGGTTATTCCTCCATTGCCCACTTCGGCTATTTGCTGATTGCCGTGGTGTCGGGTCTGAAGCTGGAGCAGCCCACCGTTGCCATCTATCTCGCCACGTATGTCATTACGGCGTTGGCAGCCTTTGGTGTGATGGTGCAAGTATCCAGCCCTTATCAGGGGGCGGATGCAGATAATCTGCACAATTATCGTGG
>DAOMGA010000142.1:0-5071 GCA_035430085.1 Pseudomonadales bacterium | reverse complement strand
GGTTACATAGCCGGCCGAGACATTGACGCCTCCCGGCGTCGGCGTCGCCCAGCCATTCTCGACATGCAGGCCTTGCGTTTGGCTCCCGCCAGCGCTGCACGCAGCCAAAGCAAAAGCCACCAAAACCAACAGCAAAACCGTGACCCATAGGCGAGAGAGCGTTGCCTCTGCAATGCCCGCTAGTGCCATTACAGACAACGCTGCCAACACCCCTGCCGCTAAGCCACGAGTAGAATCAACAGTGGCAGCCCGCCACGCGTGGGTTATACGCCGAAAAGCAACACCCATCATCGCTAACAATACCGTCAAACCTAAAATACCACGCTCTGCCAACTGTTCAAGGTACAAGCTATGCGCCCAGGGCATTGTCCTCCTATCCTCAAGCTCGTCCAGAACATATCCCGCCCTATCCAGAAATACAAAATAGAGATCCTTGAACATACCAGGTCCCTGACCTATCCACGGGCGTTCCAGAAACATCTCCCAAGCCGCATGCCACACGTATGCCCGAGGAAACATAAATATCTTATGGAACAAGGGCCATCCGAATAAACCATCCACCAGCACCGACAGCGAAGCAGCCAAAATACACAGGGGCAAAGCCCAGCTAGACCGCATAAGCGCTACGATCATCACCAAACCTGCCAGCAGGAGTATGACCCCCTGACGACTCTGGATGAGAACGCCAACAACCAGGGTAAGCAGGAAATAAACCAGAGCCAATGCCTTGATCCAGAAGGAGCCCGTCCAAGCCACACCAATGACAAGTGGCGCAATGATGGACAGCATCAACACATCATTGGGCACTATCAATAGAGCGCTCCCGAGCAATTGAACCTGCATCAAAGAACTGTCTACCTGATGAAGGTAAATGTTTAGGAGCACGAGGCCCGCTGTAATAAAGCCGGAAACCATTAGCGCTATCACTATAAAACGCAGAGAAGTCTCATTGGTTGCAAACGTCAGAATAATTGCATAACAAAGCAAAGCAGGCAGCAATTGCGGCTGCACACTAAGGCTATGATACGGGTTGACTGAAAAAATGGTGCTCAACAAAGCCACAAAAAGAAACGCCGCCATGAACCAATGGCTTCGTATTAATAGGAGAGTACTTTTTTGCGGTTTTTCAGCAAAAGCAACCGCGGCGCTCATCGCCATGATTGCCAGTGGAATATCAATACGAGCAGTAAATCCAAGTCCCAGAAAAAAAAATGCCAACGCCCACAGTATAAATGGCTGACCAGCTATAACACGCATCCAGCTTATTGCCCCCAACGCGCTAATAGCTCATGTGGAATGTCTAACTGATCCAGAATTCTCGCAACAACAAAATCATAAATATCATTCAGCGTTTCAGGGTTTTGATAAAATCCGGGACTTGCAGGCATTACGGTCACACCAATTTGCGCGAGTTTCAGCTGGTTCTCCAGATGAATAACTGAGGCGGGCATCTCACGCGGCACAACAATTAACTGCCGCTTCTCCTTGATCGCTACATCGGCAGCACGCTGAACAAGATTGGCGCTTGCACCAGCTGCAATAGCGGAAATGACTCCACCCGAAGCCGGACAAATTACCATGGGAATTTTTCCACCAGTCCCCGAAGCTGGTGGCGCCAACCAGTCAAGATTACCAAATACTCGCAGTTGCGCTGGATCCGCCTGATAACGCAAAGAAAGAAATTTCTCTAGCGCCTGAATGTCTGTAGGCAACTCAACTCCCATCTCCATTTTCACGACAGTGCGCGCAGCATCTGATATCAAAAAATACACACGACAACGCGCTTTGATTAAACACGACAGCAATCGAAGCCCATAAGCCGCGCCAGACCCGCCTGTCATGGCCAGAGTAATCGTTCTTTGAAAAGCATCTGCTTTAGTCGTCATAACGCATCTTTTTAATCAATTAATGACCTATCCACCAGGCACACTACTCATGGACTCTATAACAATCTGGTTGAAAACGCGGCGTGCAAATAGCAAGAAAGATCAGGTCATCATCACCTGAATTATGAATACGTTGTCGGCAATCAGCTGGGATGAGAACCAGATCACCCGGTTTAACTAACTGCTGGATATCATCAATTTCAACCAGCCCTGTGCCACTTTGTATGATGTAGCGCTCAACTGTGGCATCAAGACTATGCCAACACGTCGTTTTGCCAGGAGTTACACGACAACGCGCAATCGACAAAGAGGGATCATCATCAACAGTGGATAGCTCAATGACATAGCAGCCTTCATCAATATAAAATTCATCGGCAAGATTTATCAACTTTACCGATGGCTGCATAGAATGCGCTAGCCTACCAATACAGGCTTAATGTACGAAATCGGAGCAGAAGCGTCATCATCCTCAAACGTCACCACTTCCCAAGCATCCTTATGGCTAATCAATTCACGTAGCAATTGATTATTGAGTGCATGGCCTGACTTATGCGCCCGGAATTCTCCGATCAAGCTATTGCCCAACAAGTACAAATCGCCAATAGCATCGAGCACTTTGTGTTTGACAAATTCATCGTCATAACGCAAACCATCTTCATTGAGTACGCCACTTTCATCAATCACGATAGCATTATCGACACTGCCACCTTGCGCCAGACCTTGCCCGCGCAAATATTCAATTTCGTGCATAAACCCAAAAGTACGCGCGCGGCTCACTTCTTTTACGAACGACGTACTGGAAAAATCTATCTCAGCAGTCAAATCACGACCATTAAAGGCAGGATGATCAAACTCAATTGAAAACGATACTTTAAATCCATCAAACGGCTCGAAACTAGCACTCTTATCGCCCGCACTGACCGCAATTTTGCGCTTGATACGTATAAAACGTTTCGGCGCATCCTGCTCTTCTATACCAGCTGATTGCAATAGGAACACAAACGGCCCAGCGCTGCCGTCCATAATGGGCACTTCAGGTGCAGTCAATTCAACATAGGCATTATCAATGCCCAGACCAGCCATAGCCGACAGTAAATGTTCAACTGTCGACACTCTGACTTCCCCTTTCATCAGGGTTGTAGACAAGGTGGTGTCGCCAACATTTTCTGCACGGGCAGGAATTTCTACAGGAGGATCAAGATCAACCCTGCGAAATACAATCCCAGTGTCTGCCGCTGCCGGTTTCAGTGTCAGGTAAATCTTGTCACCCGTATGTAGACCTACACCTGTAGCCCGAATGGTGTTTTTGAGGGTACGTTGCCGAATCATTTAGCCTAATCTACCACTGCTCATAGCCCGGCAGCAGGTTTGCAACCGAGCCACCCATGTTACCAGAGGCAATCCATGCGGCAAACCCCAATACTAGAGATGGCACCTTCAATCACATTGGAACATCCCTGACAAATACCGTTTTGAGGTATGCAGTCTCTGGAATCAGTGGATGGATGGGGTGATCTGCAGCCTGAGTGCCGCTGTGTATAATTTGTAAGAAACGCCCACTATTACGTGCAGCGGAACCCACAACTCCTACCAATTCATCATAGGCGAGAGACATAGAGCAGGAAGCACTCACTAACAAACCACCGGGAGCCAATAGTTTCAGCGCTAGCCGGTTGTGATTGTAGTAGGCTTTAAGCCCCTCTTTATGATCTTTGCGCCGCTTGATGAAAGCTGGTGGGTCAAGCACTACTATCTCAAAATGCTGACCGGCATTGATCAGACGTTTCATTACCTCATCAGCTTGACCTTGCAGGCAAGATATAGGTGATGAATGGGAATAAGAATTAGCATTACGGCTCACAGCATCCAACGCCAGGCCAGAGCTGTCAATTGCGGTGAGGCTCGAAGCACCTGCCGCAAGCGCCTGAACGCCCCATCCCCCTGCGTAACAAAATACATCCAGAACACTGGATGTATTTGCCAGCCGCTGCAAGAAAGCACGATTCTCACGATGGTCGTAAAACCACCCTGTCTTCTGCCCATCTTTCAGAGGCGCCGTCAAAGTGACTCCGTTTTCTTCTAGCTCCAGCCACACAGGCACATCACCGTGTACATCTATTCGCTCATCAAGTCCTTCCGAATCACGCGCTAGTGAATCATTTTTGAAAATGATTCCGCGCGGTCGACACACTTCTTCCAATGCTGCCAAAACATCATTTTGCAATACTGCCATACCCGCACTGTTGCATTGTACAGACAGCACATCGCCATATCGATCAACAATCAATCCCGGCAAAAAATCACTATCGCCATAAACCATGCGATAGAAAGGCTTTTCATAAATACGCTCACGCCAACGCAATGCCAAAGAAATACGTTGACTCAGCAAAGTCCGATCCAATGGTCGTGTCACGTCACGACTAACCATACGCGCACAAATCAAATGCTGCGGATTCATCATTGCAATACCCAGGGCTCGGCCGGACGCATCTTGCACTACAACTTGCTCACCTGAAGAAAAAAATTTCAGTGGCGAAAAATTATTATCAATTTCATTACTATAAATCCAAAAATGACCGCCGCGAACACGTCGCTCTGCACCTTTTTTCAGCGTTAATATATTCATATTGCTCATGGATAGCTCTCAACGCTTAATAGAAATCGGCTTTGCCCTGTGGTCGACGCTTGAAACGCTTGTATTCCCACTGGTATTGCGCAGGAATTTCACGCACAGCCGTTTCAATAATTGCATTCATCGCTGTTAACGATGTACGTAAATCTTCTGTATTGATGGCATTTGCATCACGAAACACCACATCAAAACCAATGCCATCCGGTAGCCTTTTTGCATTAATCAATAGCAATTGTGCATTTGTTTTTGCAGCCAATCCATGCACCAGAGAAACGGTCAACGTTTCAACGCCAAAAAACGGCGCAAAATCACCGCTCTCACGCTCAGGCTCCTGATCAGGCAGCATCACGATACAGCCGCCTGCTTTTAATGTTTTTACCAATTCAGTAACACCACGTCTATTTGCCGGCACCATGGTTGCACTGGATCGATTACGTACTGCCTGCATCCAACCATCCAATGGGCGAATTTTCGGAGGCTTGTACATAGCAGTGAAGTTAGTATGCGCTGTTAGAACAGGGTGCAGAATCTCCCATGTACACAAATGAGGCAT
>DAOMGA010000141.1:0-5080 GCA_035430085.1 Pseudomonadales bacterium | reverse complement strand
GGCCCTACCGCTCGGTACACATTACTGCAGAAGGCAATGTCACACCGTGCTGCACACGCACGCAACCCAACCACGGTTTTTTCAATGTTGTGAATGATAATTTCGAGGAAAACTGGAATGGGCCGCGCTATCAGGAATTACGCCGCGCCCATATGAATCGTGACACATTGAATGCCATTTGCGGCGATTGCCCACTCTAGTCGCTTGTCGATTTCATTGCTGTGGCTTGATCAGTTCATCCAGCGTCAGATCAAAACTCGGCAGAAATTGCGCGCAGAATTCCCGCACAACCGGCTGCTGCATTTGCGATAGTCTCTCCTCCATATCCCGCATCGCTTTACTGAATTCCGGATTACCCGCCACCGTTTCGGCTTTGCACTTGGTGTAAGCAACAATCACATCTGCCGCCTTGATTAACTGCTTGATCTCCGGATTGATACGATCATAAAGCAGATACGGCGCGTAACTGTCGCGCAAACTTTCCGGCAACATTGCCAGCATTTCACGTTCAGCCGCATGCTCAACTTCCTTGTAAGCGTCACGAATTTTTTCGTTGTGGTATTTGATAGGCGATGGCAAATCGCCCGTCAGCACTTCGGACGCATCGTGGTACAACGCCGTCAATACCAGCTCCCCCAGATCCAGCTTGTCGGCATTGTCACGATTGTGTAACTCGCCTAACGCATGTGCGACTACAGCCACTTCAAAGCTGTGCTCCATCACATTCTCACGGATAGCATTGCGCTTCATACCCCAACGCTCTATCCAGCGTAATTTACTGAGATAGGCAAAAAAATGGCTGGTCTCACTCATGGCTAACTCTCACAATATCAATCGATTCACCGTTACAATCAGCGCCATTGTAGAGCAAGGAACACACGAGCATGCACTGTCCATTTTGCGCAGAGACCGAAACCAAAGTGATTGACTCACGCCTGGTAGCCGAAGGCGACCAGGTTCGTCGTCGTCGCGAATGCCTCACCTGCCATGAACGTTTTACAACGTATGAAATAGCCGAATTGTTGATGCCGCGTATTATCAAGAGCGAAGGCGCACGCGTGCCATTCGATGAACACAAATTGCGGGCAGGCATGCAGAAAGCACTGGAAAAACGCCCGGTCAGCATGGAAGACATTGAATCCGCGCTTATGCACATCAAGCACAACCTGCAGGCCACCGGCGAACGCGAAGTGTCTTCCAGGGTGGTTGGCGAGCACGTTATGGAACAACTGCGCAAACTCGACAAAGTTGCCTATGTGCGCTTTGCTTCGGTCTATCGCGACTTCAAGGATCTGGATGAATTCCGCGCTGAAATTGATCGACTACAACCTGAACACGAGACCACGGCATCGTGAATACGGATCTGGCATACATGGCGCAAGCCATACAGCTGGCGAAACAAGGTCAGTGCAGTGTATCGCCCAACCCTCGCGTGGGATGCGTGCTGGTAAAAGATGGCGCAGTGATTGCCCAGGGCTGGCATATTGCCGCTGGAGGCGCACACGCGGAGATTCACGCTCTGCAACAGGTTGGCACGAATGCGAGCGGTGCTACGGCTTATGTCACACTGGAGCCATGCTCCCACCACGGTAAAACTCCGCCCTGCTGCGATGCCCTGATTCAGGCTGGCATCGTGCGCGTGGTGTACGGCATGCAGGATCCCAATCCACAAGTTTCCGGTAACGGCCTGCAAAGACTGCGGGACGCCGGCATCGCTGTCGAAGGACCACTACTGGAGCAGTCGGCACAGGCATTGAATCCCGGTTTCAGCAAAAGAATGCGTCATGGCCTGCCTTTCGTGCGCATCAAGATGGCCATGAGCCTCGATGGGCGCACTGCCATGGCATCCGGCGAATCACAATGGATTACCGGCGCAGCGGCGCGACATGATGTGCAGCGCTTGCGCGCAGAGAGCTGCGCCATTATCACAGCCGCCAGTACCGTGCTCAGTGACAACGCGCAACTGACCGTGCGTGATCCGGAACATCTGGTCGCGCTCGGCGCACGACGGCCACTGCGCGTATTGCTCGACCAACACGCACACGTCTCACTGGATGCCCATATATTTGACGATCAGGCTCCCACACTCTGGTGCAGCAGCAAGCCGGCACCCGCCAATCTGCCAACACACATCCAGCATTGGATGCTGCCGATCAAACAACATCGCGCTGACTTGCACGCCTTGCTCAAAAAGCTGGCCGAACTCGGTTGCAATGAAGTGCTGGTCGAAGCGGGCGCCACACTGGCTGGCGCATTTCTGCAAGAAAAACTGGCAGATGAAATGATTGTCTATATGGCACCGAAATTACTGGGCAGCACAGCGCGCCCATTGTTTACCTTGCCATTTGAATCGATGAACGAAGCACACAACTTGACGATACTCGACGTGCGCGCCGTCGGTGATGACTGGCGCTTCACCATCAAGCCTCTTGATTAAGGAAAACCGTTTATGTTTACCGGCATTATTCAGGCAGTAGGCAAACTGGTCGCTAGCGAAAATAGCAGCGGTGATAAAAAATTACGCATTCATACCGCCAATCTGGATTTATCCGATGTGATTCTTGGCGACAGTATTGCAACGAATGGTGTTTGCCTCACCGTGACTGATTTGCCTGGCGACGGTTTCTGGGCGGATGTATCGGTAGAAACACTGGACTACACCACGCTCGGCAATCTGAAAAATGGCAGCCACGTCAATCTGGAAAAAGCCTTGCGCGCCAGTGATCGCCTCGGCGGGCATATTGTGAGCGGCCACGTGGATGGCGTGGGAGAAATCGTCAGCATTCATAGTGATGCACGTTCGATCCGCTATCGCATGCGCGCACCCAAAGAACTGGCGAAATACATCGCACACAAAGGTTCCGTTTGTATTGATGGCGTGAGCCTGACGGTCAATAAAGTGGAAGGCACAGAATTTGAATTGAACATCGTGCCGCACACTCAGCAGAAAACCCTGTTCGGCGAATATAAAACCGGCACGCGTGTGAATCTGGAAGTGGATGTGATTGCTCGTTATCTGGAGCGATTGTTGCTCGGCGAAAAAGCTAGCGACACTTCAGACAACAACAAACTCACCATGGGGTTTCTGGCTGAAAACGGGTTTATGAAATAGCCGATATATGTTGCACCAGCAATTGAGCGCTACGCAGACCATTGTATTCATTAACATCCAACCTGTAAGCCAAATGGACTTGCGTAGCAGCCGCATCAGGCCACACTGTGGTGTCAACATTAAAAGCAATCGCTTCAATAAATGCGCTATCGGATTCCGGTAAAGCCAGACGCAATTTCAAATGTTTTTCGCCGACAATTCTTTGGCTCTTGATTGTAAACACACCATCAAACAACGGTTCAGGGAAACGCTGCCCCCACGGCCCCGCTGCACGCAATTGTTCTGCCAAGCCTAGATTTAATTCATCGACAGCCAGCTCGCCGTCGCTGACCAGCACGGCTTCCAGATCGGATTCATCCAGCCACAACTGCACTTCCTGCTCAAATAATTCAGAAAATATTTCAAAGTGTTCACGCTGCAGCGTCAAGCCAGCTGCCATCGCATGCCCCCCGAACTTGCTGAGAATATGTGGATGTCGCGCCGCGATGCTGTCCAGCGCGTCGCGGATATGCAGACCGGATACAGAACGCGCCGAACCCTTGATTTCATGCTCGCCGGCATCTGCAAAAACAATCGCTGGTCGATGAAATTTTTCTTTCAGACGACCCGCAAGAATACCGATAACACCCTGATGCCAGCTGTTATCGTACAGACACAAACTCCACGGCAACTGCTCTGTGGCATTCCAACGTGAAAACCGCGCATCATTCAACGCCGTTTCCTGCATATCATTTTCAATCGAACGCCGCTCACGGTTCATATCATCCAACTCGACAGCATACTGTCGCGCCAGTTGCGGATCATCCGTCAGCAAACAGGCAATACCGTGACTCATATCATCCAGCCGACCTGCCGCATTGATGCGTGGCGCCAGGCCAAATCCAAAATCCGCAGCAATCAGTCTCGGCAATTCTTTTTTGGAAACTTCAGCTAATGCACGAATACCTGCGCAACATTTTCCTGCGCGAATACGCAACAAACCTTGCTGCACCAGAATACGATTGATGTGTGATAGCGGCACAACATCCGCCACGGTTCCCAACGCGACAAGATCCAGCAATGTCGCCAGATTAGGCTCCGCAATTTTTTTGATAGCAAACCAGTTCATTTCGCGTAATGTTTTGCGCAGCGCCAACAAGACATAAAACATCACGCCCACACCAGCCAATGATTTGTCTGGAAATGCACAACCGGGTTGATTGGGATTCACAATGGCATCAGCATCCGGCAATTGCTCACCCGGCAGATGGTGATCAGTGATCAGCACCGCAATTCCAGCGGCTTTTGCCGCAGCCACACCATCAATACTGGAAATGCCATTATCAACAGTGATAATCAAATCTGGTTGGCGTTCACGCGCCAACGCGACAATACCTGGCGTGAGACCGTAGCCATACGTGAAACGATTGGGAACCAGAAAATCGACTTGCGCAGCACCGAGCGCCCGCAATCCGCGCAACGCCACTGCGGTAGAAGTTGCACCGTCCGCATCAAAATCACCCACCACCAGTATCCGCTTTTCATGTTGAAAAGCGTCCACCAGTAAATGCATGGCAGCTGGCAAACCTTTCAGACTGTCAGGAGAAGGCAATCGCTCCAGGCGATAATCGAGTTCATCGACGCTGATAACACCACGATGCTGGTATATCCGATCCAGCACCGGATGCAAACCGGACAAGCCACCAGATTCGCTGGCTGGGCTATAACGTCTTATCTGTTTTTGCACCGATTAATGTCTGGCTGACAACATTATTCCGACACCAGATATGCGCATTCAAACAACATACTGGAAGCGTTTTTCTTGATGGGCTGCATCAACTGGATGGTGCGCACATTACCCAGCTGCGCCAACTGGAGTTTTTCTCCCATCTGACACGTCAGCAGAGGAACAATCGCCGTGGCACTCTTGCGACTCAGCGAACGTTCTGCAGGGCATAACAATGCCGGTATCAGATCAGGTTTGTTCGC
>DAOMGA010000140.1:3160-5082 GCA_035430085.1 Pseudomonadales bacterium | reverse complement strand
AAAGTGGAAGCGCCTGATACGGTTATCCCTGGCAGCACGATCGATTTCAAAGTCAGCACCAGTGAACCAGCGCGTGTCGCCTTGTATGCAGTGGACGAAGGCATCTTGCAAGTCGCAGGATATAAAAATCCTGATCCGCTCGCTTTCTTTTTCCAGAAACGCGCACTGGAAGTGGACACACTACAAATTCTTGACTTGATCCTGCCGGAATTTTCACAACTGATGAATGCAGCAGCACCGGGTGGTGATGGTGAAAAAGCGCTGGAAGGTCGCGTGAATCCGTTCAAGCGCAAACGCCAGCAACCGGCGGTGTACTGGTCTGGTCTGGTTGATGTACCTGCAGGCGGCAAAACTTTCAGCTACACCACACCTGACAGTTTCAATGGCAAATTGCGCATTATCGCTGTGGCGGTTACGCCAGAACGCGTGGGCGTTTTTGCCGGTGCCACCGAAGTGCGCGGTCCGATTATTCTGACGCCCAACATACCGGCATTTATTGCGCCGCATGATGAAGTGCTGATTACTACCGGCGTATTCAATAATCTGCCTACGCCAGCAAGCATCACCGTTGAACTGAAAACCAGTGCCGGCTTGCAGACTGTTGGTGAAAACCTCAGCAGTGTTACGCTGGATGTCGCGCCGCAAAAAGAAGGCACTGCCACTTTCACATTACAAGGCACGGAAGCACTGGGTTCTGCGGATTTGTATTTTACTGCTAGCACAGATAATACAACTGTGAAGCTGCACGACACTACCTCGGTGCGCCCTGCAGTGCCGTATCGCACACAACTCACTGTCGGTCGCAGCGATAAAAGCTCGACAGAAATTCCCACCACACGCGATCTGTTTGATCCGTTCCGGCAAGTGGAATTTGGCGCAGGCTTTTCACCGATTGTGTGGATGCGCGGCATGGAAAATTATCTGGAACACTACATGTACGGCTGCACTGAACAGTTGGTGTCGAAAGCCCTGCCCGCCCTGGTCTTTACACCGCACGATGTATTGGTCGCCGGTAAATCACCGGCAATCGACACTGCCATTTCCATCATGATGCAGCGCCAGAATTCACAAGGTGGTTTTGGTTTGTGGTCAGCCAACCCGGTGGTATCTCCCATCGTCAGCAGCTACGCGACCGATTTCCTGATGGAAGCGAAAGAGCGCGGTTATCCCGTGCCGCGTGCTGTACTGGAGCGCGCCAGCGCCTATCTGGAATATTTTGCCAATCAACCGAGTGATGGTCTGGAGGAAATGCGTGCACGCGCTTACGCCACTTATCTGTTAACACGTTCAGGCAAGTTAACAACACGCACACTGGCGGATATCACCACGCAGCTCAACACGTATCACAGCAAGGAATGGAAAACCGACATCATTGCGGCGTATATCGCAGCCAGTTATGCACTGCTGAAACAGGATGATATGGCACAAACACTGATTGCCGATGTGCCGTGGCGCGAGCTGGGTAAAGAAAAGGGTTATTACAGCGTTTACTACGATGCACTGGTGCATGACACCACCTTGCTGACGCTGATTTCGCGTCACTTTCCAGCACAAACGAAAAAAGTGCCTGCCGCCTTGCTGGATCAGTTTGGTGAACGCATTTCGCGCAATGAATACCACTCGCTGTCTGCCGCCAATATGATCCGCGCCATGGATTTGTACGATGCACAAGTCGCTGCCAACGGCGATATCAAAGTGCGTGCAAAACTGAAAGACCAGCAAAACGTATTACTGGAAATGCTCAGCAAACCACCGCGCGCTGAATTACCGCAAGGCACAGTGGCTGTCGATCTGGAAAAAGTGAATGGTGCGCATGCTTATTATTTGATGAGTGAATCCGGTTTTGATCGCACTGTGCCTGCTACTGAACTGAAACAGGGCATCGAAGTCATCAGCGAATACCAGGATCTCGAAGGCAAACC
>DAOMGA010000140.1:0-3060 GCA_035430085.1 Pseudomonadales bacterium | reverse complement strand
CGCAGCACGTGGTATCCGGAGTTTGTGGATGTGCGTGATGATCGTCTTGTGTTGTACGGAACATTGTCACGCGATGTGCAAACATTTGTGTACCGCGTGCGCGCCATCAATGCAGGTAAATTCCAGGGGCCACCGCCGTACGCAGAAGCGATGTACGAACCTACCTTGCAAGCGCGCGGCAAAGCTTCATCTTTGGAAATTACCAAGCCTTGAAAAGAAAAGCTGGTGCATTATTGCTGGTTGTTATTGCAATACTGTGTGGTGCAAGATGGTGGCCACACAGTAGTTTTCGTGAGCAACTGCCGACATCGCAACAGGTATTGGCGAGTGACGGCAGCCTGTTGCGCATAACGCTGGCCGCTGACCAGCAATACCGCATCTGGACACCGTTAAGCGACATTGCACCAGCCATGGTGCAAGCGATATTGCTGAAAGAAGACCGTTATTTTTACAGGCATCCCGGCGTTAACCCTGTGGCGCTGTTGCGTGCAGCGTGGATGAGTTATGTGGGCGGTGATCAGCAAGGCGCATCCACAGTCACCATGCAACTGGCACGGCGCTGGTATCAGTTGAACACGCGTTCACCTGTTGGAAAACTGAAACAGATTGCCGCTGCTGTGTGGCTGGAACTGCGTTACAGCAAACAGGATATTCTCGAAGCGTATCTGAATGTGGTGCCGATGGGCGGCAATATCGAAGGCATCGGCACCGGCAGTGTTATCTATTTTTCGCGGCCTGCAAAAGATTTATCGCTGGTAGAAAGTCTGGCGCTCGCTGTATTGCCGCAAGATCCCGTGCGTCGCAGCAATTTTGGCGCAGGGCTGCAAAAATCCCGCCAACAACTCGCAGACAAATGGCGCGCAACCTATTCCGTTGATGCACAAACCTCTGCCCTGCTCGATCTGCCGGTCAAAGCGCGATTGCGCACAGCCCTGCCATTTCGCGCACCGCATCTTGCAGAGCAATTACTCGCTGCTTATCCGCAACAGGCAGTGATTAACACCAATATCGACATCAATTTGCAAACCCTGCTGGAAAACCAGTTACAAGCTTATGTGCGGGAAAATGGCAATCGCAATATTCACAATGCCACTGCTTTATTGGTCGATACGCGCGACATGTCTGTCAAAGCCCTGGTGGGTTCCGCCAACTATTTTGATGCAGCCATTGCCGGACAAGTGAATGGTGTGCTGGCAAAACGTTCACCCGGCTCAACCCTGAAACCGTTTCTCTACGGTCTCGCTATTGATCAGGGATTGATTCATCCGATGAGTATATTGAAAGATGCACCGACGGCGTTTGGACCATTCCAGCCAGAGAATTTTGATGGCGCGTTTGTCGGGCCGATACATGCACAGGATGCATTAATCCGCAGCCGCAATATTCCCGCTGTATCACTCGCCATGCAATTGCATCATCCTTCACTGTACGGTTTTCTCAAACACGCTGGCGTATCGCGTTTACTATCAGAAGATCATTATGGATTGGCGCTCACACTGGGCGGCGGCGAAGTCACTATGGAAGAACTGGTCACGCTGTACAGCTTGCTGGCCAACAAAGGCGAACTGCACCAGTTACGTTATTTACAAGATGAAAAAACGCCAGAAAAAGGCACTGCACTGTTATCGCCCGAAGCGGCTTTTCTGGTGATAGATATGTTGCAGCGCAATCAACGACCAGACCAGTTTATCCAGAATAAATTTTCAACAACGGCAAACCATCAGCAATGGAAAACTGCCTGGAAAACCGGCACCTCGTGGGGTTTTCGCGATGCATGGACAGCCGGATTGGTCGGTCACTATGCGCTGGCTGTATGGATCGGCAATTTTGATGGCAAGAGCAACCCGGCGTTTGTCGGCATCGACTCTGCTGCACCGTTATTTTTTCGCATCGCGGATGCATTGCCATTGAATTTACCGCACGACAGTGATCGCGCTAACACACCGCCACGCACGCTGAAAAAAATTGCCGTGTGCGAAGCATCAGGCGATTTACCCAATAACTGGTGTCCGAAAACCGTCGACACCTGGTTTATCCCCGGCAAATCCCCTATTCGAGTTTCCACTTTGCACAGACCGGTGGTGATCGACACACGTACCGGCTTGGCAGCCTGCCCACCGTTCGATTCCGCAACAACACGCACCGACATTTATGAGTTCTGGTCATCGGAAATTTTCCAGCAATTCCAGATTGCCGGCATTCCGCGTCGCCAACCGCCTGCTACCAGCAATGCCTGTACCTCACTCACTGCAGGCGATGAACGCGATTACCCGGTGATCAACCAACCGCTTGCCGGTGTGACGTATACGTTACGTATGTCACGCAGTGATGAAACGATTCCATTGCAAGCGCGTGTGGCTGCGGATGTGCAACAGGTGTTCTGGTTTGCCGATGCAGTTTTTATTGGCACAGCCAAACCGCAGGAGTCACTAGCATGGCGACCGCAGCAATCCGGCACATACAATGCGATGGCTGTGGATGATCATGGGCGCAGCGTCAGCCGTCCTCTCACCGTAGAATTTGTGCCCTAAAGAATTGTAAAGAATTGGTAAAGAATTGGGGACAGACCACGTTTATCCCCCTTCAATAACAGCGTCACTGCATTACGTCTGGATCATTCAACTGCGGGTCATGCATCTCCGGAATTAACTGCCCTTCCTGTCCAGCACATTCGCTCTTGTTGGGGTAACCTTTGCTCCACGTTAACTGCTTAGCTGTTAGCCAACTTTTTATAGCAGATTGATCGGTACTTTGTTTTTTATATTCTCCATTGATTAGTTTGTAATGCACTAACAGGTCGCCTTTTTTAATGAAGCCTTTGACGGAATCACTATTCAAGCGGGATTCATACAGCTTGCGCCAAAGCACAATATCACCAGAATTTTCACCATAAAAGTTTCCGACATAAACCTTTCCAAGCGATCTCCATGCAGAAAAAATCTTCCCCCTGCCTATTTGCATGGCATCTTGAGTACTGGCAGCTAAATATTGCGGATCATTTGCCTCGTCGTGAAAAACCATCTCACGCTCGACATCCTCTGAAGGCCACTCATCAGCTTG
>DAOMGA010000139.1:4783-5089 GCA_035430085.1 Pseudomonadales bacterium | reverse complement strand
GCTGCTGAAATGTTTTTTTCCGGTGTCAAGGTTGTGGTGGTTGAACCCGGTTCTTACAAGAGTCAAATATATAAAAATATGTATAAACGGGTGAGCGACGAAAATAGCAATGCTAACAAGCGTATCCCGGACTGGCAAAAAGCATTTCTGGAAAAGGGAGACGGACAGCAGGATAGTTATCAGCCGCCTGATAAAGTGGCAGAGGCGGTTTTTACTGCTTTATCGGCAAAATCACCGCATCATCGTTATATGGTTGTGCCTGAGCCCGAGCAGGCGAAAGGCGCTATCGCAGCTGCTATCAAGACG
>DAOMGA010000139.1:0-4773 GCA_035430085.1 Pseudomonadales bacterium | reverse complement strand
AGTTCAGCTAAATGAAGGCTATGAACAGCCTTTGGATCGCGCCGAGCTGATTAAAATGCTTGATGATGAAATGGATAATAAAAAGAGTTTCCACTTAAAGAAATGATCATTGTATTTAAAAAAATGATAGCTACATTAATGCTGATATTGTTTGCAGCCGGATTTTCTGTTGATGGTTTTTCCGCTGATGACCTGGTCGGCACGCCAATTTCAAGTGTGGCAGACACCGATTGGAAATCCTATGGCGGCAGCAGTGACTCCATGCAGTATTCGCCGCTGTCACAAATCAATAAGGGCAATGTTAGGCAGCTGAAGCAGGTCTGGTTTTATCCAGCGCCGGTTGCAGATGGCCGTATCGCTTTTAATCCCCTTGTTATCGACGGCGTGATGTACGTCTGTGCAGAAGGCGGTGCGCTTGTCGCATTAAATGCTGTCACCGGTGTGAAGCTGTGGTCTTATCCAATGGGTAAATTGCTACCGAGTAGAGGTGTCAGTTATTGGAAAAATACCAAGGGTACAGACCAGAGAATACTGTTTGCAGCAGATAATTTCCTGCAGGCTGTCGATGCAAAATCCGGCTTGCCAGTTAAATCATTTGGTGTTGGCGGCAAAGTGGATCTGCGCGATGGTATGCCAAGAGTTCATGATATCCAGAGCGCAACACCTGGACGTGTATTCGAGAACCTGATTATCGTCGGTTCTGTTACAGGTGATGATTACAATTCAGCGCCGGGAGATATAAGGGCATACGATACCGTGACAGGTGCGCTCGTCTGGACTTTCCATACCATTCCCCGACCTGGGGAGTATGGTTATGACACATGGCCTGTTGATGCCTGGAAACAGAATGGCGGGGCTAATGCCTGGGGCGAAATGTCGCTGGATGTGCAAAGAGGAATTGTCTACATCCCCACTGCTGCACCAACCTACGATTTTTATGGGCAGAACAGAAAAGGTGCAAATCTTTTTGCTAATTGCCTTTTGGCGCTGGATGCCAGAACCGGTAAGCGTTTGTGGCATTTCCAGACAGTGCATCACGATTTGTGGGATTACGATTTGGCTACAGCGCCAAAACTGCTCACAGTAAACCACAACAACAAAAACGTTGATGTGGTTGTGCAGGCAACCAAATCCGGATTTCTGTTTGTGTTTGATCGGGTTTCAGGTGCTCCTTTGTGGCCTATTGAAGAAAGACCAGTGCCTGCCAGCCATGTGCCGGGTGAAGCGGCTTGGCCGACCCAACCCTTTCCTACATGGCCGCCCGCGTTTGCCCGTCAGTCATTTGGTGTGGCCGACCTCAGTCCTTATATGAATCAGGATGAAAAAAAACGTTTACAAGAAATAGTATTGCATGCAAGAAATGAAGGAATTTTTACGCCGCCAGATAATACCGTGGACCAGATTTCCATGCCTGGTGAAGGTGGTGGTACCAATTGGGGTGGTGTAGCAGTGGATCCTGAATCTTCCATGCTGTATGTACGTACTATGGATAATCCAATGATCCATCATCTGCGTTTTCGAGGAGAAAAAACACCGGAAAATCTGCTATCGGCGCCACGTGGATATGCGCAATACCATCAACACTGTGAAAAATGCCATGGGGAAGAGCGCTCGCGCATCGAATATCCGAACAAACATTCAGCAGACGAAGTTTTGCGTATCGTCAGAAATGGAACAGCTGAAATGCCTGCGATACCTGAAGACGTGTTGTCACAAAATAATTTCAATGATTTGCTGACATATCTTGCAGGCGAGCCATTCAATCTGTCTGCTACATCGTCAGAAAAACAGCTGCCCTTATTGCCAGTTAAAGAAGGGAAATTTAGAAAATTGTTTGGTCAGCCCGGCAATAGCATGAAGACTCTGGATGGTATGCCGGTTATCACGCCGCCATGGTCTGAACTGGTGGCATACGATATGGATGATGGCGGGATGCAATGGCGCGTGCCGCTTGGCACCGTACCTGCTCTTGCAGAGAAAGGTATTACCAATACCGGTAGCAGTGTTCCCAGCCGCAGTGGATTGGTGGTAACAGCCGGCGGGTTGATTTTCATAGGCACCGCAGCGGATCGCACTGTGCGGGCTTACGATAAAAATACTGGCGCAGTATTGTGGGAGGCTCGATTGCCGGCGAATCCTGAAGGGATTCCTGCGGTGTATGCAAAAAATAACAAACAATACATAGTGTTTTTTTGCAGTACTGGTCGGGCAGACATAGAAGCTGCATGGAGTAAGGGGAAGCCGGAGGCGCAGGGCTATTACGTTTTTGCTTTACCAGATGACTGATCGGTGAATGTTGCTATGCCATCGGCTTCGCACGGCGTATTGCGTGGCGCTTTGTATCTCGCGTTGGCGGCATGTTGTTATGCAATCACGGGAGTTCTGGTGCGTCTGGCGTCGCATCAGCTCGATAATAACGCCATGGTGTTCTGGCGTAATCTGATGGGTTTGGTTTTTTTGTTGCCATGGCTATTCCATGTATGGCGGCAACAAAACCGATTGCTTATGTTGCGTACCAGCATGATGCGCTGGCATGTAGCGCGCACGGCTGTTGGCCTTACAGCCATGTATCTGTATTTCTATTCACTGGCGCATTTTGCATTGGCCGATGCCATGTTGTTTGTCTATTCCGCACCGGTGATTGTGCCGTTATTGGCGCACTGGCTTCTCGGCGAACCTATTACTACCAAAATTTATGCGGTAGTGCTGTTAGGGCTGGCGGGCGTGATTCTGGTATTGAAGCCGGGCGGCGAACATTTTTTCTGGATGGCGCCAGTCGGTTTATCCTGCACCTTATTTACAGCTTTTGCTTTTGTGTTTGTACGAAAACTGTCGGTGACTGAGCCGCCCATGCGTGTGGTGTTTTATTTCACTTTTTTCAGTGCTGTGATTTCGGTGTTGCCTTTCCTGTTTCATCCACAGTGGCCGGATGCACGAGGCTGGCTCTTGCTGGCCGGCATTGGTGGCGTCAATACACTGGCTCAATGGTTTTTATCGCTGGCCTATGGCTCCGCTCCAGCGGCACGCATTGCGCCAGTCAGTTACCTGACTGTGCTGTTGGCGGCACTGTTCGGCTGGTTATTATGGGACGAGGTGCCCGATCACTATGCTATTGGCGGTGCGGTGTTGATATTTGCATCCGCCTTGCTCGTCATGAAGCAAGGGCGGCAAGTCGAAAGCCAGCCGCAAATATGAATGGCTAGCGGTACGCTGGTCTCAAAGCCCTAAACGACCCAGTGTCTCCACAATCTCGCGCAAAATGCCGGCTGCCTGCGGGTGTTCCACTTCAAGGCTCTCCAGTAGCAGGTTGGCGGAGTCTTTTAATGATGGATCGGCTGGCGCCTGTTCGTCAGCATTGTGCAGGTGATGCTTTAGCCCCTCCAGCAATTGCTGCTGTTGCGGGCTGCTTTGCCCCGGGCTGAACTCTTCGTGCAGGCGGGTAATCAGGTTTTCAAGATGCTGGCGTGGCATGGGGTATCCTCTGTATCGATGGTCATTCTAGCCTTGAAATGACTTTGACACACTTGCGCAAGCGCAAGATTTTTCAGGTGTTTTGACCAGTAAGGGCTCAACAGGACCACGACTATCGGCTAGAATTGGGGGCTGAGGCCAAAAATTACATGAAGGGCAATCAATGAAAGTCATACCGATGCGTGATTATCCGCAGGATGTTGCAGATAACTTCTTGAGTGGCATTAATTTTGTTCGTGAAATGCGGCTTAATGATCCAGCGCAGTTTGATGTTTTGATGCAGCGCACGCAATTTATTGAATTGTCTCCGGGCGAAACCATTATCAACGCCGGGGAGATGGATAGCCGTTACTTCTTTTTGTTGAAAGGCCAGCTCTCGGTCTATGCCGACAGCGCTCACCGCTCTCGTGAGCTGAACAAGATTACGCCCGGCCAAAGCTTTGGCGCGCTATCAATTATCTGTCATAAACCACGGACTGCCACGGTTGCCATAACCCCTGGTTGCATTGGTGCTTTGTTGATCGCTATTGATCTGTCCGGGTTGGGACAATTGCTCGACTTTTCAATTTTTGCATTAACAACCAAGCTGTCGCTCTATCGCACTGTAGTCAATAACACACGTTGGCAGCTGGAAGTGTATAAGATGGATTTTCCTACCCATCCCTTGACCCAGAAAAGTAAGGAAGTGGAAATTTTTATCGGCAAAAAGCTGACAGAGCAGGAATTGCAAAGTCTTGAGCGTCAGATTATGCAGTTGACAACATTGATTACCGAATGGAATACCGAGCTGGTGCCAAAAGAACCTGATCCCCAGGACAGGGGTGCCAATATTTAATCGGTTGTAGATATGCGTTGTTAGAGGTTTCCCGATACCTTCAGCGCGAGTATTATTCTGCACCAGTTTTTCACTATGATCCGTTACCGAAGAGAGATGTCAGATGTCCAATATTACGGTTGAGCGCGTACTAGAGGTTCACCACTGGAACGATACCCTGTTTAGTTTCAAGTGCACCCGTGAAGATGGTTTGCGTTTTATTAATGGTCAATTTGTAATGATTGGTCTGGAAGTTAATGGACGCCCACTGTTGCGTGCCTACAGTATTGTCAGCGCCAATTATGATGATCATCTGGAATTTCTGAGTATCAAGGTGCCTGATGGTCCGCTGACATCACGTTTGCAGAACATCAAGGTGGGCGACTCGGTGCTGGTGAGCAAAAAACCGACAGGCACACTTGTACAAGACAATTCGCTACCCGGTCAGCATTCGCATCTCTTTCCTACCGGCACTGGCCTTACGCCTT
>DAOMGA010000138.1:0-5110 GCA_035430085.1 Pseudomonadales bacterium | reverse complement strand
TTCGATGGTGAAACCATCAGGTATATGCATGCTGTAATGCAGTTTGTATAAAAATGGCAACAGGTTTTCGCGTGACAGGGAAATTACTCCCCATTCGCGTGAATCCTGCACTGCACCAGCCACGGGATTCAGACCAAGCTGGTTAAATCCGGTGTCGTATAGTCGACCTGTTGTCGGTTCGATCAAACGATCCACAAACACGGTCAGCGCATGACCCTCTTCATGATGCAAAGGTAAAAAACTTATTTGCAGACGCGGGTCAATCGCTTCCAGTTGGTTAGCAAGAACCAGCGGCGGCTGGCGCTCACCAGGTGTATCCGAGTTGAACAGTGCGGGATTCAGCCACTCATCCAGTTCGTGATCCCATGAAATTATTGCACCGGTTAAACCGGAAATAAAAAGAAACACCGCTGTAAACAAACCGAACCAGCGGTGCAATAAAACCAATAACTGACGCATAGTTTTTTATCCAACTACTTTTTAACGGATCAATATTTCCAGGTCAGCGATGCCATCACATTACGCGGTGTACCGTAATAAGCCTGACTCCAGTTCAGGCTATTCAGGTACTTTTCGTCGGTGATGTTATTAACATTTAATGATCCACTGAGATGTTTGGTGAAGTCATAGGATACAAATGCATCCGCCAGCAAATAGCTATCCTGATGCACCTGGCTAGTGGCATCTTCTATGCCAGATTGCCAGTCAATGGATGCGCCTACCTTCACCGCATCCATCTGCGGCAAGCGATAGCTGAATGCACTGCGCAACATACTCTTCGGAATATACGCACGCTTTTGAACACCGGTAACGCCATCATCGATATCGACATAGGTATAGCCAATTGTCGCTTCCAGACCTGGCATCAGCTCGCCGGCAATTTCCATTTCGTAACCATTACTATCGAAGTCAACACCCTCGTAAAGATCAGTTGGCTTCTTGTTAACCATAACTGTTCTCTGGAACGTCGCCAGGTTATCGTGTGTAGCACCAAATATCGCAAACGTTGTATTCAAACGCTGATCAAACCACGATGATTTGATGCCGATTTCCCTGTTCTCACCTTCTGTTGGCGCAATGCGCGAAAGATCAGTACCGGTCTCATCTTGTGGCGAAAAAGTTTTGGTATAACTGGCATAGGTTGACCAGTTTTTATTGATGTCATACACCAAACCTGCATACGGAAGTGTCTTACCGGTTTCTTTTGCACTGTAGTCCGGCCCATAACTATAGCCATCACTTTTCCAATCCACGACACGCACTCCGGTAATCAGCGATAACGGATCAGCCAGACGAAAACGTCCCACCAGATAAGCTCCCTTTTCCTTGTCTACATAGTCAGCACCAACGCCTGGCAACCAGAAATCAGGTTCTGCAATATTGCCTTTCCAGAAATTAAAGTTGCCAACTGATGGAAAACCATACGCAGGATCAGTGAATGGATTTTCGGTGTAATCTTTTTTGGCGTGGCTCAAACCCATCACCACTTCGTGTTCACGACCGCCCAGCAGGAATTTGCCGCTGAGATAAGTATCCAGCGCATCGGTTTTCACATCGTCTTCGTAGCGACCTGTCCAACCGTTCATACCCAATCCGGTATCCATGACCGGCCCTATTAACGGCCAGGCAGCATACTGATAAAAAAGTTGCGTGGTACCTTCATAATCATTGTGGTTGTATCGAGTGACGAGCTTCCAGTCTTCGTTGAATTTGTGCTCCATTTCGACAAACACTTCGTCGCTCACCGTATCCCAGAACGACCAGTCAGCCGATGTGCTGGTGGACACATCGAAATCGGTTTGCATACCATTGCTATAAAGCATCGGCACGGCGCCCCACATCGGGCTATTACTACGACCATCCTGCCGACTCAAACCCAGTGTCAGCTTGGTAGCTTCATTGAATTTGAAATCTGTCACACCGTAGATAACGGTCAAATCCCTGCTGTAGTTATCCAGATAGGAATCTTTGCTCTGCTGCGCGACCACCAGGCGACCACCGAGCTTGTTATCAAGCCTGCCGGAAACATCCGCATCCAGACGATAGTTATCCCATGAACCGGCAGAAGTGCGGACTGAAGATTGAAACTCGTCCGTTGGTCGCTTGCGCACCATATTGATGGCAGCGGCCGGGCTTCCCGTGCCAGACATCAGACCAGTCGCGCCACGCACCACCTCGACACGATCATAGATGGCCGTATCAATATCACCGATCATGATATTGGAGCTTAGCGGAACCGGCAGGCCATCCTGCTGGAAGTTGTTGATCTCGAAACCACGGGCGGTGTAGTAAGTCCGATCCGTTTCCACTTGTTCAACCGTGACACCGGTAGTGTGCTCCAACACGTCCTTGATACTTTCCATTTTGAAATCGTCCATCTGTGTGCGCGTGACAACAGACACCGATTGCGGAGTTTCACGAATAGAAAGTTCCATTTTTGTGGCCGTTTCCATTTCACCCGTGGTGTAGGACTGGGTTTGTTCCGTGATGTCCCCCAATTCCTCAGCCGTTACCGTCACGGTTTCCAGCTGCCGATCCTTCTGCACAAGCTCTTCAGCTGCTTGTGCGCCTGATGCCAAGGCAAGCATCAGTACACCGGCAGAACCAGCAGACAATAAATACGGACGTAAAACATGAATAGACACAATGATTTCCTCTGGTAGATAAGGGATAGCGTGGCGTGATTTTTTTATAAATGATAATCATTCTCAATATAGTTGTAAATAGCAATCTTTCTCATTTATAATGCCGTCATCACCTATTCACTTAACTCCAGGTAGGACTTTATGAAACAAACACTCACTCACCCTGCAGTCCTGTTACTCGCTTCATGCCTGCTACTGAACGGCTGCGACAAACAAGCCGAAGAAAAACCGTCAGCGCCAGCTGCTGCACCTGTAGCTTCAAGCACCAACGGCGACGCTGCTGCCAAAGCGGTCATCAATCACTACGCAGACATTGCGCTCGCCACATTCAGCGACTCACTGAGTGAAGCGCTGAAACTGCAAGCGGCTGTCGATGCATTCGTAAAAAATCCTGATACCGCGCATCTGCAGGCTGCCCGCGCAGCATGGATTGCTGCCCGCATTCCCTACATGCAGACCGAAGCCTTCCGTTTTGGCAACAAAGTGGTGGATGACTGGGAAGGACAGGTCAACGCTTGGCCATTGGACGAAGGGCTGATCGACTACGTGGCTGCCGACTACCAGCACGCACTCGGCAACCCCGGCGCTACCGCCAATATCGTCGCCAATACCGCACTGACGGTGGGCGAGCAGAAACTCGACTTCACCCGGATCACACCTGAATTGCTGGCGAGCCTGAATGAATTGGGCGGTTCGGAAGCCAATGTCGCTACCGGCTACCATGCCATTGAGTTTCTGCTGTGGGGCCAGGATCTGAATGGCACCAACGCTGGGGCTGGCAACCGTCCTGCTAGCGATTATGCGGTCGGTAAAGACTGTACTGGCGGTCACTGCGAACGCCGTGCTGAATATCTGACTACTGTCACTGCGCTGCTGGTCAGTGATTTGCAGAGTATGGTGGCTGAGTGGCAACCAAACGCAGAAAACTCTGGCAAAGAAAACTATCGCGCCCAACTGCAAAAAGAACCGGTTGCACAGGGTTTACGCACAATCGTAGTTGGCTTGGGCAGCTTGTCATTGGGTGAATTGGCCGGCCAGCGTATGCAAGTCGCGTTGGAAGCCAACTCGACAGAAGACGAACACGATTGCTTCAGCGACAATACGCACGCTTCGCATTTTTATGACGGCAAAGGCATCAGCAATATTTATCTCGGCGAATATGTACGCACTGACGGCAGCATTGTTAGAGGTCCTGGCCTGTCATCACTGGTCGCGGCAAAAAATCCTGCTGCTGATACTGAAGTAAAAAATAAATTGGCAAGCACCGAAAAACAGTTACAGGCATTGGTTGACAGCGCCAACAATGGGCAACATTTCGATCAGATGATTGCTGCCGGTAACACGGCAGGCAATGCACTGGTGAAAAACTCCATCGATGCATTGACAGCACAAACAACCGCTATTGAGACCGCTGCCGCTGTGCTGGGCATTACCGATTTGAAAAGCGCTGGAGAGTAATTCACTTTGCGACATATATTGATATTTTCATTATCACTTCCGTTGATATTGGCGGCGTGCAAACCAGACGCTGCCAGTTTTGATCCCCATGAAGTTTTGTCAGGCGGCACCACCACCACCACAGTGAAAGGTGCAGAAGCGTTTTCCATGCCATCGGCTAACTTAACACCGGTGCGTCAATTGACCTTCAATGTCGGTAACAGTTTTTTCCGCAATCCCTGGGTATCGGCACCCTCCTCCACAGCTGCACGTGATGGTCTCGGTCCTGTATTCAATACCAACACCTGTCAAAGTTGTCACATCAAGGATGGTCGAGGACATCCACCATTACCGGATGACAGCAATGCAGTGTCGATGCTGGTGCGCCTGTCAATTCCAGCCCAACCGGATAACGCACAACACCAGACACAATTGCTGCACGACGGTGTCATTCCTGAGCCAATATATGGCGGGCAATTGCAAGACATGGCAAACCCCGGTATCGCTGCCGAAGGTCGTATCCGTATGAACTGGCAACCACAAACGTTGCACTTTGCGGATGGTACTGCCATTGAATTGATGAAACCGATTTTGCAAATCACTGATCTTGCTTACGGTGCATTGCATCCACAAACTTTATTTTCTGCACGCATTGCACCACCGATGATTGGCCTGGGATTACTGGAAGCCATCAGTGACACCGACATACTCGCGCAAGAAGACGCTGATGATAAAAATGCTGACGGCATTTCCGGGCATGCCAATCGTGTGTGGAGCAAAGAAAAACAGGCAACGGTTGTAGGTCGATTCGGCTGGAAAGCCGGACAGCCTTCGCTATTGCAGCAGGATGCCGGTGCATTTGCCGGCGACATGGGGCTGACATCACGCCTTGCCCACAGCGACGATTGCACAACAATACAAACCGATTGTCGTAACGCACCTAATGGCGGCGAAAAAGAAGTATCCGACAGTATTCTTGATCAGGTTGTATTTTATAGCCGCAATCTTGCCGTGCCAGCAAGGCGAAA
>DAOMGA010000137.1:0-5191 GCA_035430085.1 Pseudomonadales bacterium | reverse complement strand
TGGCGTTCAGCCGATGATTTCAAAGTGCTCGGCAAACCGAATCTGTTTTGCGGTGTGACAGCCGGCAATATGGATTCGATGATCAACCGCTACACCGCCGATAAAAAATTGCGCTCTGATGATGCCTACTCGCCAGATGGTGAAGGCGGGCGCAGGCCGGATCGCTCCACTCTGGTTTACACGCAACGCTGTCGCGAAGCATTTCCGGATGCGCCATTGGTGATTGGTGGCATTGAAGCAAGTTTGCGCAGGCTGGCACATTTTGATTACTGGTCAGAAAAAGTGCGCCGTTCTATTTTGCTAGACAGCAAAGCGGATCTGTTGATTTATGGCAATGCAGAAAGACAGATTGTTGAAGTAGCACACCGTTTAGCCAGCGGCAAAAATATTAAAACGATACAAGATATTCGCGGCACGGCATTCCTGACTAAAAATCTATTGCCGGACTTCCGTGAAGTGGATGCGACAGAGCCGGATATTTCCGAACGTGAAAAATTGGCTCGTGCTGCACCCACTGCAGAGCATCAGCCTTATGTTGTGCCAGAAGAAAGTACCTGCGCGACGACCAAAGCAGAAGTGGAAGAAGAAACCGTATATTCCAGTGAGCTGATCGGATCCGACAGAAAAAAAGTTGTCCATGAAAAAATAGTTTCGCTTGATGCGTTACAAAAACGCATCGCTGAGGTAGTGCGCTTGCCGTCTTTTGAAGCGGTGACGGAAGACAAGATTCTTTATGCGCATGCGTCCCGAGCTTTTCACAAAGAAACCAATCCCGGCAATGCGCGACCTATAGTGCAAGCGCATGGCGACAGGCTGGTGTGGATGAATGCGCCGCCTATTCCATTGTCGACCAAGGAAATGGATCGCGTATTCGAATTGCCGTACAGCCGCTTGCCGCATCCATCGTATGGCAAGGCAAAATTTCCAGCGTATGACATGATTCGTTTTTCCGTGAACATCATGCGCGGTTGTTTCGGCGGCTGTACATTTTGTTCGATAACTGAACATGAGGGCCGGATAATCCAGAGTCGTTCCGAGCAATCCATTCTCAATGAAATAGAAATGATCCGCGATAAAACGCCGGGATTTACGGGTGTGATTTCGGATCTTGGTGGCCCCACGGCGAATATGTGGCGCCTGAATTGCAAGGATGAAAAAATCGAAGCGAGTTGTAAGCGCTTGTCGTGTGTTTTCCCCACTATTTGCAGCAATCTTGATACAGACCAGATGCCGCTAGTGCGCTTGTATCGCAAGGCGCGTGCATTGCCTGGCATCAAGAAAATATTGATCGCATCCGGTTTGCGTTACGATCTGGCTGTGCAAACACCGGAATATGTGAAGGAGCTGGTGACGCACCATGTGGGCGGCTACCTGAAAATTGCGCCGGAGCACACCGAAGAAGGCCCGCTGACCAAAATGATGAAGCCGGGTATTGGCAGCTATGACCAGTTCAAGGAGCTGTTTGAAAAATATTCCAGGGAAGCCGGTAAAGAGCAATATCTGATTCCATATTTTGTTGCGGCGCATCCGGGCACTACGGATGAAGATATGATGAATCTGGCTTTGTGGTTGAAGAAAAATAATTTCCAGGCAGATCAGGTGCAGACATTTATTCCATCGCCGATGGCCATGGCCAGTGCGATGTACCACACTCAAAAAAATCCACTCAAGCGTGTACGTGCCAATAGCGAAGATGTGCCAGTACCTAAAGGTATCAATCAACGCAAATTGCATAAGGCTTTTTTGCGGTATCACGATCCGGATAACTGGCCGATGTTGCGTACTGCGCTGTACAAGATGGGCCGCGGTGACATGATCGGGAATGGCCGCGATCATCTGATCCCCCGCACACAGCCGACGCCGATTGATCCGCGCATCAAAGATGCAGATGCTATTTATCGCCGGCGTGCAAATAAATTATTGACGCAACATACCGGGTTGCCGCCTTTGCCAGACAGTCGTGATAAAAAAATAAATGGCAAGTCACCCAATGGCAAGACAAGACCGACAGGGCGACCCACCTCTGGCAGAAATCCCCGCCCACGTTCCCGTTGATGGTGAGAGTGAATGCAGGAACATACTGCAAAGAAATTGCGACTATCTATTCTGTTGTGGTTAATGTTTTTGACAGTGGTATTTCCGCATCTGCTGCAATATTACGAACAGCAGCAGACGTTCCAATGGGAGAAGATGGTGCAGCCGCACTGGGAAGTGGTAGCATCTTCTCCGCTAGTTTTTGAAGAAGCGCTATCGGTAAAAGATGTGCCGGAATGGAAGTCGCTGGATGCGCCAGAATCAATTGATACAGTGCCGCCTGATCCAGTATTGCCGGATAAAGTTGAAGAAAAAAATCCCGATCCGGAAAATGCCAGTGCGCGCAAAATAAAATCAAAAACAAAGACTGCCAGTAAAAAAAGCAATCATTTGACGTTGAATCTGCCAGAGAATTTGTACAGTCACCAGACGGCTGAATGGGGAGAAAAGCCTCCGGTAGTTGTTCCGGATCTATTTGCGCCCAAGAAAGACAATCCTGATCGTGTGCAGATGGGTGGTCGCCTGATCATTGATGAAAACAAGAAAAAAGAGCAGCCGGATGCCAGTTATCTGGATACGGTGAAGGGTGCGGAGGTCAACATTTCTATCAAAGTGCCGTGAGACGCGATGCGTTATTTATGCCCAGCTGCGTACGTTGCTCAGATTGGGTTTGGCTTGCGGATTTTCTTTATAGATTAGGGCGACATGCCCGATTTGTTGTACCAGTTCGCAGCCACAAGCGGCACACATTTCCGCAATGACCTGTTGCTTGAGGGTACGATCGGCAATGGCGAATTTGACCTTGATGAGCTCGTGGTCATGCAGCGCCCGGCGGATTTCATCCAGCACATTCTCCGACAAACCCTTGCCGGCGACCATGACAACAGGATTCAGTTTATGCCCCAGGGCTTTCAGGTTTTTGCGGGTGCGTATATCGAGTGCCATGGGATGGTCCTGTAGCGGGATAATGGTTGCGCATTGTAGCGGCTTTGGCGGTGCCAGCTGCTATCATGTTGCCAGCACAGGAATTAGTTCTATGACACCGAAACCCCCGCCTAGCCAGTCAGCCGGTCAGCCGCCTAAAAAGAAAGTCGGTCGCTCCAGAAGCAGTGCCAGTTGGCTGAAAGAGCACTTTGATGATCCGTATGTCAAAGAAGCGCAGAAGCTGGGCTACCGTTCACGCGCCAGCTTCAAGTTGCTGGAAATTCAGGAGAAAGATCGGCTTATCCGCCCCGGCATGACAGTGGTAGACCTCGGTTCGGCACCCGGCGGCTGGTCGCAGGTGGCGGTGAATCTGGTGGGGCATCACGGGCGGGTAATCGCTAGCGACATCCTGCCCATGGATTCGCTGGCCGGTGTGGATTTCGTGCTGGGCGATTTTACCGAAGAAGAGGTGTTGCAGCAGATTCTGGGCTGTCTGGGCGACCGCAAGGCGGACCTTGTGATTTCCGACATGGCCCCCAACATGAGTGGTATGAACGATGTTGATCAGCCGCGAGCGATGTATCTGATCGAATTGGCTGTCGATATGGCCTCAGAGGTGCTGAAGCCCGGCGGGGCTTTCCTGACCAAGGTCTTTCATGGTGAAGGTTTTGATGATTTGCTGAAGCAGATAAGAAGTCGTTACAGCAAGGTCACTACGCGTAAGCCACAGGCTTCCCGCGCACGTTCCCGAGAGGTGTATCTGTTGGCGCAAGGCTTTAAAGGGTAAAGTTGATCGCACACCCCGTATGATCGTTATGAGGCTAAAATTTTGAACGAAATGGTGAAAAATCTGATTCTCTGGAGCCTGATTGCACTGGTGCTGCTGTCAGTGTTTCACAATCTGGCCCCTGCACCGCAGGTCACGGCGCTGGATTATTCCGGCTTCATCAATGAGGTGCAGCAAGAGCGCGTGGCATCCGTGGTCATTGATGGTCTGAAAATCGAGGGCAAGCGCGTAGACGGTTCTTCTTTTGAGACAGTGCGCCCCAGCGTGCAGGATCCGCATCTCATTGACGATCTGCTCAGCAATAACGTCAAGGTAGAAGGGCGTGAACCGGAACAACCGGGATTGTTGCAGCAGTTGTTTTTTGCCGTGTTGCCCGTACTGCTCATTATGGGCGTCTTCATGTTTTTTATGCGTCAGATGCAAGGCGGTATGGGTGGCAAAGGCGGCCCGATGAGTTTTGGTAAAAGCAAAGCACGTCTGTTATCAGAAGACCAGATTAAAACCACTTTTGCTGATGTGGCCGGTGTGGATGAAGCGAAAGAAGATGTCAGCGAATTGGTGGAATATTTGCGCGACCCGGCGCGTTTTCAAAAACTGGGTGGAAAAATTCCACGCGGTGTATTGATGTCAGGTCCGCCGGGTACCGGTAAAACCTTGCTGGCAAAAGCGATTGCCGGTGAAGCGAAGGTGCCGTTCTTTTCGATTTCCGGTTCTGATTTTGTCGAGATGTTTGTCGGCGTCGGTGCATCGCGTGTGCGGGATATGTTTGATCAAGCCAAGAAGCAGGCGCCTTGTATTGTATTTATCGATGAGATCGATGCAGTGGGTCGTCACCGCGGTGGCGGTCATGGTGGTGGCAATGATGAGCGCGAACAAACACTGAACCAGTTGCTGGTGGAAATGGATGGCTTTGAAGGCAGCGAAGGCGTGATTGTTATTGCAGCCACTAACCGTCCTGACGTGTTGGATCGCGCTTTGTTGCGCCCGGGGCGTTTTGATCGTCAGGTGTATGTCGGCTTGCCTGATATCCGCGGTCGCGAACAGATTCTGAAAGTGCACATGCGCAAAGTTCCGCTGGATGAAGCGGTGAATGCATCAGTGATTGCACGTGGCACCCCCGGATTTTCCGGCGCGGATCTCGCCAATCTGGTGAATGAAGCCGCTTTGTTTGCAGCGCGCAATAATCGCCGTCTGGTGACAATGGAAGAATTTGAAAAAGCACGCGATAAAATCATGATGGGCGCTGAGCGCAAATCCATGGTGATGTCCGAGAAAGAAAAAATCATGACGGCGTATCACGAAGCCGGTCATGCGATTATCGGCTTCCTGATGCCGGAGCATGATCCAGAGCATAAAGTGACAATTATTCCACGCGGCCGTGCGCTGGGTTTAACGCAATATCTGCCGGAAGATGATAAACACAGCCACAGTCGTCGCTATTTGTTA
>DAOMGA010000136.1:223-5193 GCA_035430085.1 Pseudomonadales bacterium | reverse complement strand
GATCAGGATTTTTATAACCGGCTACTTGCAAGATGCCTTCATCAACAGCAAACAAGGCGACACGCGCTGGTTCACTGGTGCTGACTTTGAAATCGATAGTACTGCCAGGAATCACAGTATCAGGCGCTTCCACTTTTACGTCGAGTTTGCGTGCATCCAGCGCGATGCTGAACGGTGCAACACCGTAAGACAGTGGGCTCATATACACTTCGCTGGATGACGGGTCGCGCACAAATTGCACGTTGATGTAAGCGTTGCCTTCCAGTGTTTCCGGCACAGTAATGGTCTGCACACTGTTCACTGTTGAGGCGTGGAACCACTGCACGGCGTACACTTTGTCGCGTTCGATCGTGATCAAACCGGAACCGGTATACGGCGCACGGATATTAATCTCCACTTTTTCACCCGGCGCATAACTTTTCTTGCTGAGCCGCAATTGCAATTCGGCATTGCGTTCCAGTGAACGTGTGACGTTACCGCTGCCAGCCACAGTAAATTCAGCCTGATTCAATACATTGCCTGCGGCGTCCTTGATGACGTAGGCAAAATCACCAGGATTGTCAGTTGGCAATTTCAAGGTTTGCTCACCAGCAGTGATGGCAAAGGGTTTGTTGTCGAGCAACACATCTTTGCGGCGCGATTCGAATTTGAATGTGCCGTTACGCTGTTTTACCAGCACCGAGACGTAACGGTATTCGTAGAGACTCAAACTCAGGTTATCGACGGCAATGCTATCCAGTGCTGGATTGACTGCCACCAACTGTAAGGTGCGCTCTGCCCCTTTGGTGATGTAGGAGAGGCTGTCCTGTGATTTGATGCCCAGCAAATAGGGCGCACTGGATACCAGAACCGTGTTGTCGGCCTGTACATTGCGACCGCCGCCTGCTTCAAACACTTGCGCCAGAATATTCAGGCGATAAGTGCTGCTGGCAAAACGTTTCAAGTCGACATCGAGCTTCGCTTCACCGTTATCGTCCGTCGTGGTGTCGGTCAGTGTTTCCTGCACGCCGATTTTCATATTATCGCTGAGGTGAAAGCGATACTCGGGATAACGGTTGAACGATGGCAAGATAGGATCAAGCCGCATACTCGCTTTCACATCGCGCCCGGATGCTGGTGCACCGAACAGATGACGCGCTTGCACAACGGCTTTGACCTGCTCCGGTGTAATCCAGCCGCTCGATACGATGTCACTCAGCGTGACGTTCACTTTCATACGATCCGGTTCGAAATCACGCACAATAAATTTTGTGCTGCCGAGTAATTCACGTTCGTTGTTGGCCTTCATCAAATAGAGGCTGGCTTGATACTCCCCGGCAGGTGCGGCTTCTGCACTGGTGAAATCCACCGATTCAAAACCGCTGGCAGATAGCGCCAGTGTGCTTTCCTGTACGGAAACGCCGCGTGGATCCGTCACTTGCAAGGTCAGTGGCAAGCCAGCGAGTTGGCCTTGCCAGTTGGCGGTGCGCACAATCATGTTCAAGTGTGCGGTTTCACCGGGGCGATACAGCCCGCGATCGGTAAACAGGTAAGAAGACAGTTTGCTGGCTTCGGTGGTATTCGATAGTCCGCCAATATCAAAACGCGAAAAATTCAGTTGTTGGCGTTGTGCATTGATGGGCAGGAATGCCAGATCGTTGCCCTTGCTCACCACGTACATCAATGGCGTTTTTTCACGTTTCAGTTCGCCGAGTTTGTCAAACGTGACACGACCATTGGCATCAGTCGTGCCGGTTTGTACTTGCAAGCCATTTTTGCCTAGCACGTTAACCGTGGCGCCAGCGACGGGTTCGCCAGAGTTGATGGATTGTACGAAAACATCTTGCGAGCCATCGAGTGATTTTTTGACAATCAGGCCGAGATCGGTGACAACAATAAAACGCAGATCCGAAGTGGTGTTCTGGTTACTGTTACCGTAATAGTTTTCCTCGCCGTATCCTTCTTCGTCATAGCCGCCGTAATAACTCTGGTAATAACCATCGAATGTGCGGTTAACGTCATCTTCTTTATCCGTGAGGCGGATGACAAAAATACCTTTGCGACCACCGTTGTTATTCAGGTATTTGCTGAGATCGATGTTGTCATACACCGTTTTGCCTTCAGTGTTATCTGGCAATGGGATATGAATTTGTTCGCGTTCGACCAGTTCATCAAACTGCGACTCTGACAGCTTCGGCTGAACAATGCTGCCGTTATTGTTGGCGACCAGATGGTGTAGCTGATCTGGCAGGATGCGTGCAATTTCGACACGCGCATCTTTTATGCCACGCGCCATAAAGCCCAGTTTTTTCTCGCCATTCAAGCTGAGCAGTGAGCCGTGTGATAGCAGGTGCAGGGTTTTTGGATATTCCTGGATACGCAGCGTGTCATCGGTGCGCTCCTTGGCGATATAGCCGCCGGTGGATTCCACTTTTGCATTCACGCGCACATAAACCTGTTCGCCGGGTTTGGCTTTCAGGCGAAATGCGTGCTGCTGATTGAGTGGCTCAATACTGGGAACGTGGGTGAGCGGTACTGGCGTGGCTTTTTGCAACACCTCATCGGTCAGATCGTTATAGTTCCAGTTGTAGCCAAGCAACGCGCCTGTAGCCGGATCAGTTCTTGGCGGCAAAATCCATGCATGCACATTGTCACGGATTGCTTCATCGGTGACGGGATGGCTGCTTTCGATCAGGATAACTTGTTGTGGTTCGTCTTTATCGTTGTTGACGAAATCCATGTGGATGTTGCTGAAACTCAAACGGTAGCGACCATCAACGCGAATGGAAGTTTCCAGTGAGCTGGCGATGTTATTGCCGCCCAGCGTGGACTTGATGCCTTTATCCAGTTTCAGTTCAAGACGGGTAGTTTCCAGTGGGATAGCCAGCGGAACTGAATGAATAAAAGCCTGCAGTTTTTGTGCATCAAACGTCACGGTGTATGGTTTTTGTTTTGCATCAATGGCATCGCGGTAGCGCAGGCCTTCACCGGCCGTCATCGTGATACGGTCGCGCACACTGTCTTCATCAACCGGATGGGAAAAACGCAGAGTCGCCACCATTTTTTTCATGCTGGTATCGACCGGATCCTGATAGAACTCGGTAGATTCCACGTTGGCAGAGAACGCTGCTGTCTTGAAAGTCTGCGTGTATTTTTCCAGCAGTGTGCCCGTGGCCAGCAAGTTCTTTTTATCCAGCTGGATTTCATACGTTTGATCCACAGGCCAGTCTTGTGCGGGTGTGAAACGCAGGTTGCGATCATCGTCCCAACGCCAGGTGCCGGGCATCGCCGGTTTCAGCGTAATGCCTTTCGTCACGGTTTTTTCAATGTTTTCCAGCGGTGCCGCTGACTCACGGAAATTGATATTCAGTGTGTCGATAGTGGGCGGTATTTGCTGGTAATTCGTGATAGCCGGTTTCTCGACTGTGTATGCAACGGTGTGCGGTTGCGGCAGGTGCTTGTACCACTGCCAGCCATAGTGACCTCCACTGCCCAGTGCAGCGAGTACCAGAACGATAGTAGACGCACGTTTAGGGTGTCTGCCCGCCCACTGCCACAAGACTGCCAATTGTTGCTGGATGGCACAGAGCCAGCCCGGCGCCTGCCAGTTCATCTCGCCGAAGAGCGCCCGAATAAGCGACAGGGCGAGCTGCCAAATAGCGGACACGGTAAATACAACGACGGACAGAAGACGCCGAAGCAGATGTAACAGTTTCATGGTGCTATTCCTTGTCCAGCGTTGGCGAGGGAAGGGAGGCAGAAGTGCTGGCAGAAAGATTCTATATCAAACCGGATCGGCGCAATCGCTGTGCCAAAAATATTTTTGCGACAGCGAAAGAGCTTAATAAAACACTTGAACTGTTGCGCCATAACGTATTGTAATGGCTCGTGCATACATTGGTTTGGTCGGGGGGCTAAACATGTGTCAGCTTTTGGGGATGAACAGCAAGCAACCGGCGTCCGTGCAGTTTTCACTGGACGGCTTTGTGCGTCGCGGTGGGGAAACCGATCACCACGCCGATGGCTGGGGTATAGCCTTCTTTGCCGACAAGCAGTGCCGCGTGTTCACCGACAGCCAGCCCTCTATTTCTTCCCCGCTGGTGGATTCCCTGCGCAGCCAGTCCATTAAATCCAACAATGTGATTGCGCATGTGCGTAAAGCAACACGCGGTGACGTATCCGATGTGAATTGCCATCCATTTATGCGCAATTTGTGGGGCAAGCAATGGGCATTTGCACACAACGGCACACTGGAATCCTTTTCACCTGCTTTCATTGGTGATTACATGCCTGTTGGTGAAACCGATAGCGAAGCGGCGTTCTGCCATATCCTGCAGCAACTGCGTGAATATTTCGGTTGCCGTGCACCGTCACTAAAAGCCCTGAAACAGAAATTGCAGGGTTTGTCTGCAGAACTGGCGCAGCATGGTGTGTTTAATTATTTGTTATCGGATGGGAAGCATTTATTTGCGCATTGCACTACCGATTTATGTGCAGTGAATCGTCGAGCGCCTTTTGGTCAGGCGCAGTTAATTGATTGCGAAGCTGTAATCGATTTTTCACGCCACAATCAACCGGATGATTGCATGACATTAATTGCCACCAAACCACTCACATACAATGAAACCTGGGAGCTGTTTTCACCCGGTGAATTGAAGCTGTTTGTGAGCGGGCGTGAATATGCATCCACCTGAAACTACTTTGTTGCCTGAGCCGGTATCATTCAAAGAAGCCCTGCGTTTCTGGCTTAAACTTGGTTTTATCAGTTTCGGTGGTCCTGCCGGGCAAATTTCCATCATGCATCAGGAGTTGGTGGAAAACCGCCGCTGGATTTCTGAAAAACGTTTTCTGCACGCGCTTAATTACTGCATGTTGTTACCGGGCCCGGAAGCACAACAACTGGCTACTTACATCGGTTGGCTGATGCACCGCACACGCGGTGGCATTATTGCTGGTGCTTTATTTGTATTGCCATCTTTATTCATTCTGGT
>DAOMGA010000136.1:0-213 GCA_035430085.1 Pseudomonadales bacterium | reverse complement strand
GCCTTGTCATGGCTTTATATTTCTTTCGGCGAAATGCCGCTGGTGGCAGGATTGTTTTATGGCATCAAACCGGCCGTGACTGCAATTGTGGTGCAGGCTGCACACCGTATTGGCTCGCGCGCACTGAAAAATTCTTTGTTGTGGGTGATTGCTGCGGCATCATTCGTCGCGATATTTATGTTCAATGCACCATTTCCATTGATTGTTCTTGTG
>DAOMGA010000135.1:2899-5215 GCA_035430085.1 Pseudomonadales bacterium | reverse complement strand
TAGTAATCCCGCCGATAAAAAAGCCCGCATCAGCGGGCTTTTTTATGTCGAGCTTTTTTATGTCGGAAAACAGATCAGAGAATTTCCAGCAAGCGATCCAGTTCGCTTAACTCGTCAGTAGCAGAACAGAGAAACACTTCTTCACAACCGGTGCTCGCCATTTCAGCCAGCGTGTCCTTGATGGCGAATTTGTCAAAGTTTTTCATGCTGTTGGCAACCGGGCGTGCAATATTGTCGCCCAGTATTTTCAGATAATCGTAAACGTAATCTTTCATTTTTTCTTCAGCGTTGTCTGCCAGACAGTACCAGAAACCGCCGACTTTTTGCGGTGTGGTGGTGCGTCCGGCTTCCTGCCACGCTTTCTCTGCCATGTTGAAAAAGCCGGCAGTTTCTGCAGCGGAACCGCCCATGGAAAAAGAATACACGCCATCTGCCCAGTGGGCGGCACGCGCCATGGCTTTTGGTCCCATCACACCGGCGAGTATCGGTGGGCCGCCGGCTTGCACAGGCGTTGGACCGACAGGATCGGCACCTTCAAACGGTGCGTTACCTGCCCAGATATTTTTCATGATGGCGATCTGTTCATCCTGCCGCTCATGGCGTTTGCCAAATTCAGCGCCGACCGCTTTGTAATCCACTTCGCGGCCACCGACGCCGACGGTAACCGTCACGCGCCCGTTCGATAATAAATCCAGCGTGGCGATTTCTTTGGCAGCCCACACGGCGGAATGCATCGGCAACACGTACAACGACGGCACAATGCGAACGCGCTCTGTCACCGCTGCAGCAAACGCGAGTGTGTTGCGCATTTCCAGTGTGTAACCGGTGATGCGTTCACCGCAAGACAAGCTATGGAAAGGTCCCTGCTCAATGCGTGCGCACCAGTCGAGAATGGTCTGGCGTGTAATGGTGGTTTTCATGTACGGCAAGCAAATGCTGATTTTCATCGTTTTGTTCTCGTGTCGAATTATTCCGGTAATGTATCCAGATATTGCCGCCCGCCCAAGTGGCGCATGTTACGTAATATCCACTGCTGCCTGCCGCGAATATAGGCGCTGGGCTTATTCACTTGATACACATGCGGGTTGGGCAATACCGCTGCGAGCAGTGCGGCTTCACTGGCGCTCAGTCGTGCTGCCGGTTTTTTGAAATAGAATTGTGATGCCGCTTCCACGCCAAAAACACCATCGCCCAATTCCACAATATTGAGATACACCTCAAGAATCCGCTCCTTGGACCACAGCGTTTCAATCAGCACCGTGAAATAGGTTTCCATGCCTTTGCGCAACCAGTTACGTCCGCTCCACAAAAAAAGATTTTTCGCTGTTTGTTGCGAGATGGTGGAAGCGCCACGGGTTTTCTTGTGTTTCTGGTTATAGATCACCGCTTTTTCTATCGCTTCCCAATCGAAACCGCTGTGATCAGCAAACAGTTGATCTTCTGCCGCCACCACCGCCACACCCATTGCCGGATTGATGTTTTCTATCGCGACCCATTGGTATTGCCGATGGTATTCGCCGGGATAAAAAAAAGATTCCAGTCGTCGTTCCATCATCAAACCGGATGTGAACGGCGGCAGAAAACGGAATAGCAGTGTCAGCGTGGCTGTGGCGATAAAAAAAATCACCACACCGCTAGCTATCCAGCGTAATGCGCGTTTCATAGACCAAAATTTTTCATAGAGTCATTCAGCGCTTGCCAATCATGCGCAGATTTGAAGGTGTGAAATAGTTTTCTGGCCAGCCATTGACGACGTGTGGCGGTCCCTTCAACTCATTGATCAGGTTGTTGGCTTGATAGGCTTTGAGTCGCAGGTCGTGGTAGATTTCTACGCGAGGCCCCATGCCCGGCATATCGTAAAGATTGACGAAACTGCGCATATTGGTGCGAAATAATTTTCCCTGCCGGTCGTAGTTGTCAGCGAGTAATCCAGACCAACTGTCTTCATCCATGAACAAACGCCGCTTGCCGTAAATGTGGCGTTCCCCGGGTCTGAGTGTTCCTACTACCACCCAGCAGCGGTGCAATTCATAGCGCATCGCATCCGGGTTGATGTGGTTGGGCGTCAACAATTTTGCGTAAGTCATCGACGGATCATCGAGTGCATTGTTGTTATAAGGCACAAAAATTTCGCGTTGTTCTTCCATTTTCCAAGTGAAGCGATCGGTCGCGCCGATAAACATCAGTGCATCATCAACCGTGCGCAAACCACCAGGGCCATCCGGAAAATCGTATGCGATCGTCGGTGCACGTCGCACGCGTCGCGTGCCCGGCATGTATTCCCAGGCATTGCGTGGCGATTTCGATAAATCGGAA
>DAOMGA010000135.1:0-2849 GCA_035430085.1 Pseudomonadales bacterium | reverse complement strand
CGCGTGCCGGTGCGGTTAACAACAGCATGACTTTGGCAGAGACGCCAGAAAACTTTTCGCGTGGTATTTTTTCGTCGAACACTTCGAAATAGCGGTCTTCCTGCCTCGCCCATATCTGGGTTTCGCCGTTGGTGTACACGGTAGCAATATTAATATCACCTGAAGTGGCAGCCATGTTGGGTGAAAACTGGCTGTTCCAGATCAACTCCTGCCCATTGGTGGGAAAGGGAAATGGCACTGCACCATAACTGCCGGTAACGCCATTGCCGCCCTCGACCAGTTTTGCCGATTCTGCATTCAGTTTCACATTGCGGTAAATAAAATCGCTGTAGCGCGTGTCGCGTTTGCTGGGATAAATGGGCATGCGAAACGTAGCGGGATACGTTTCAAACAATGCTATCTGCCCTTCAGTCAAATGCTCAGCGTAATCGCGGAAATTCTCGTTCGTAATCACAAACAACGGTTTTTCGTTCGGATAAGCAGAGGGATAAAACGTGCCGGTGCCCTGATAGTGCACTTTGGCAGGTGCGCCGAGCAGCGTGCCGGTAAAAGGGGGAATGGAGCCATCTGCATTGCCCTTGGGGTTAGCGCCCATTGGCGTGAGCTCGCGACCTAGCTTCTCGCTCTGTTGTTTTTTGATGGAAGCGGAATCTTCTGCGCTGACGCTTTCAACGCCGGCAAATAATACACAAGCCAAAGCGGCAGCCATCCACACGCCTGCCCTGCGGGTACGCCCTGAGATACAAACCAGCTCGCTGGGTGTTTCCACGTGTACGTTTATCCTTTTGATACACGGGGATTATGACCTTTTCACGGGGCGCTCAACAACTGTAATTCGTAGCGTGATGCCTCGTCATTATCCACCACCGATAATCCCCGCAGTGCCATCTGCCGCGCACGCGCATTATCCCCGCGAGCCTGATAGATGCGTGCCAGTTCCAGATAGCTTTGTGCTTCGCGGGGTGCCAGGGCCTGGGCGCGCTCTGCCAGAGTCTGCGCGCGTGAAAAATCGCCGGCAGCACGCGCTTGTGCCGCCTGTTGTAACAGACTGGCTACCGCCACATTGGAGGACGGATGTGGTGTGGTGTCAGGGGTTTCCATGTCGGTCGATGGTCGGGGATAGCGCGGACCCTGATGGGTATTGATCGAGGTGATCGGTGCTGGGTTCCGGCTCTCGGACGAGTAGATCTGGCTATCGCTGGAGGATTTCCCGGCGCAGCCGGTCAACAACAGCGTGCCCAGTAACGAAGCAATATAGAGCAGTCGGTGGTTCAGCATAGTCAGTCGCCAGTTAATGAAGTATGGAGTTGATGAAGGAAGACGCTTTGCCTCCGCAGGGCACGTAAGGTTGTTGCGGCCCACGGCGATCTATCGGTATGCGACGGCTGCCGGTGCAACCTTCATCAGTCTGGTTGCCGGTATTGCGATCAATCCATTGCCATTCGATATTGGCGTGGGTGGGGGGAGGCAGTGACTGGTTGGGTAGCGCCAGCATCAGGTTGGTCCAGATGGGCAGGGCACCGGTGGCGCCGGTCAGTGGCATCTTGCCGTTGTCATCACGACCCAGCCACACCACAGTATTGTAGTTAGTGGAAAAGCCGGCAAACCAGCTGTCACGCTGATCGTCGGTGGTGCCGGTTTTACCCGCCAGATGAAGACCAAAAGGAAAACGTTCGTAGGCGGCACTGGCTGTGCCTTCGCGCAAAACTGCTTCCATCGCCCAGGCAATAAGTTGTATCCGTGCCGGGTCAAAACGCTGTTCCATCTCCAGCCCGTAACGTTTCAGCGGTTTGCCGTCGGCGGTATACACATCCCGGATGCTGCGCAGCGGCAGGGTAAAGCCATCGGCCGGAATTACCTGATACAGCCCGGCGACTTCCAGCGGCGACATCCCGCCCGCACCGAGCAACAGGGAGGGTACTTCATCCAGCGGGGCTTTGACACCGGCTTTGCGAATCGTGTCGATCAGTTTCTTCACGCCGACTTGTAAACCGACGCGCGCCGTCACCAGATTGTAGGAGTGGGCGAGCGCATCAAGAATGGCGACATTGCCATGCAACTTATGGTCGTAGTTTTGCGGTTGCCACCAACTGCCGTTGGCGTTACGCCACTTCAGCGGGGTGTCTTCTACCTGAGTGGCCAGGGAATAGCGTTCAGTGTCCAGTGCTGCCAGAAACACAAATGGTTTCAGCAGGGAGCCGACGGGGCGCTGGGCATCGACTGCGCGGTTGAAGCCGTAGTATTTGGGATTGCGGTCGCCTACCAGTGCGACCACTTCACCGTTGGCGGGATTGGTGACAACGACCGCGCCTTGCAGTTGTCCGCCGGCTAGCGATTTGTACGATTTTTCCAGCTTGTCTATGCCATTCTTGAGGCTTTGTTCTGCCAGCCACTGCACCTGTGGATCAATGGTGGTGAAGACTTGCAGCCCTTCCGAGAGCAGGTCTTCATCCTTGTAATCGGTTTGTAATTGCCGGCGCACCAACTCAAGGAATGCTGGATAAACCCCGATGCGCGACTGGCTGCCTTCGCCCACGCCCAACGGTTGCGCGTTTGCCCAGTCAAACTCGGTGCGGCTGATGATGCCTTGATCGAGCATGGACGCCAGCACCACGCCGCGTCTTTCTGTTGCCCGTTCCGGGTGACGCCACGGGTCGTAATACGAAGGACCTTTCACCATGCCCACCAGCAAGGCCATCTGGTGCAATTTCAGTTCAGACAAGGGTTGGCGAAAGAACTGCTGGCTGGCGAGCCCGAACCCGTGAATGGAGCGCCCACCTTCCTGTCCCAGATATACCTCGTTGAGATAGGTCTCCAGAATCTCACGCTTGCTGTAGTGCATTTCCAGC
>DAOMGA010000134.1:0-5270 GCA_035430085.1 Pseudomonadales bacterium | reverse complement strand
ACTGGAAATACGCGAAGCATTCCCGCGCGGTGAGTACACCATTCGCATAGAAGAAGGCACTTTCAATCTGCGTGATTACAACCGTTTTCTGGCAGAAAACAGCAGCAGCATCAACGCCTTCAAGCACACGCAGCAAACGGCTTTTGAAGATGAGCGCGAGCGCTGGCTGCAATCCGGTCACGGCGATTTGTCGTTGCCGATGGAAGCCGAGCTGGGGGATGACCGTGAGATAGCCTTACGCGACGGCGAAGTGTTGATCAGCAGCCATGTGCCGGGCAGTGTGTGGATGGTTTCGGTGCAGGAAGGCGACACTGTCCAACCGGATATGCCTCTGGTGATTGTCGAATCCATGAAAATGGAAATGGCAATTGCATCACCCAAAAAATTGCGCATTGTTAAATTATTGGCAACCGTTGGCATGCAGGTACAACCCGGCACCGCTCTCGCTATTGCAGAGCTTGTCGCCTGATGTTGCCGGAAAAATTCTCCATTGCCAGCTTGCATGCACTGTATGGCAACGGCAGCGAAACCCCGGCTTCGGTGTTGCAACAAATTCGTGAACGCATAGCGCGTGATGCGGATAATCCAGTCTGGATTCATGTACTGACCGACGAAGAACTCTCACCGTATCTGGAAACATTGCAACAAAAAGCACCGTCCTCGCATCCCTTATGGGGCATTCCGTTTGCCATCAAGGATAATATTGATCTCGCCAACATTCCCACCTCTGCCGCTTGCCCGGCATTCACTTACACACCCAAAAAACACGCGACGGTGGTGGAAAAATTAATTGCAGCTGGCGCCATTCCCATCGGCAAAACCAATCTGGATCAATTCGCGACTGGTCTGGTAGGCACGCGTTCGCCCTATGGCGAAGTGAAAAATGCTTACGTCGCGGAATACATCAGCGGCGGCTCGAGTTCGGGTTCAGCTGTGGCTGTTGCGTGCGGTCATGTTGCATTTGCTCTGGGAACGGATACCGCTGGCAGCGGTCGCGTGCCTGCAGCACTCAATCAACTGGTCGGCGTCAAACCGTCGAAAGGTTTACTCAGCACCACCGGCGTGGTGCCCGCCTGCCGTTCACTGGATTGCGTGAGTCTATTTGCACACGATCTCACCGATGCCAGACAGTTACTGCAATTGACACAAGGTTTTGATGCGCAGGATGTGTTCAGCAGATCGATGACAATGGTGAATAAACTGCCGGACACACCGGTTATCGGCGTGCCACACAACCATCAACTGGAATTTTTTGGCAACCACGAAGCGCAACAATTGTTCGGGAAAACTATTGCCAATCTGCACGCAAAAACTGTCACGTTCGTCGATATCGATTTCTCCCCCTTTCTGGATGCCGCGCAATTACTTTATCAGGGCCCCTGGGTAACCGAACGCTGGCTGGCATCGCAGCGTGTGATGGAAAACCAGCCCGATGCCATGCTGCAAATCACACGCAGCATCATTGCCAATGGCAAAAATTTTACCGCTGCTGACTGTTTTACAGCGCAGTACCAGTTAGCTGCCTTACGCCGTTCTGCCGAAGCGATACTCACGACTGTCGACGCAATTATTACACCGACCATCGGCTCACCTTACACACGGGCAGACATTGCTGCTGAACCTGTCAAACGCAATAGCGAACTCGGCTACTACACCAACTTCATGAATCTGCTGGATCTCGCAGCACTCGCTGTTCCTGCATCGCGCTTTGCTAACGGCTTACCCAACGGCATTACGCTGTTTGCCGATCATGGAACGGATAACAGACTGCTCGCACTTGCCGAAAAATTATTTCCAGAGGTGAATCATCATGAGCATGATTGATATCGTGGTATGCGGTGCACACATGCGTGACCTGCCGTTAAACCAGCAACTGCTGGAGCGCAATGCTGTTTTTCGCGAGAGTGTACTGACCGCTGCCTGTTACCGTTTTTATGCATTGCCCGGCGGACCGCCCTTTCGTCCAGGGCTTGTGCGTGTTAACGAAGATGGTGCGTGTATCGAAACAGAAATCTGGTCACTGCCAGCAGAGCGCTGGGGCGATTTTATTGCGTTGATTCCTTCGCCGCTCGCCATCGGCAGCGTGCTGCTGAATGACGGGCGCAGTATCAAAGGCTTTGTCTGCGAAACGTTTGCTAGCCTTGGCGCTACCGATATTACTGCGTTAGGCAGCTGGCGAAGTTTTCTGGCGTCAGTGCGCTGACGCCAATTGTTGCAACTGCTGCTCTGCCTGTTCCAACCGCTCACGGGTGCGTAACAACACCTTGCATTGCGCATCGAATTCACTGCGACTCACCAGATCCAGGCGCGCCAGCGCCGACTGCAACAGCGCATGCAGGATTTTTTCCAGCTCCTCTACCGGCGGCGTCTGTCCGCCCAGTTGCTGCCCGAGTTGCGCCGTGAGTTTATTCAATAGATCCACTGGAATATTGATGGCCATGGTGATGTTCCCTAGAAATTGTCGTTAAAACTGGAAGTACCGTTAAAACTATAAGCCATAAGCGCCTCATGCGCCTCAAAACAGCGCGCCGCTGCGCCCAATTGGTGCAAAACACACAACATACCTTCATATTTCTGCAATAGTTGTGAAATTTTTGTGATAACTGTCTGTTTACAAAAAGAAAAAGCAATCTGGCACGGGGATTGTATAGACATAGTCAGGTCGCCATGCGGCTGCATTGTCAAACAATCACTGTGGAGTGAACAACCATGAAAACACTGAGTAAAGCAGTAGTAGCCAGCGCCATGATGTTAGCCGGTTCGCAAGCTATATCATACGAGTTGGGTGCAGGTTTCGAAGCCAGTGCCAATATCGGCGCAGTCAGCAACTATATGTGGCGTGGCGTCTCACAAACCCGTAATGGTGTTGCTGTTCAAGGCGGTGCCGACCTGACCCATTCTTCCGGCTTCTACACTGGCACCTGGTTGTCCAATGTCGATTTCAAACTGGCTCCAGGCGCCCATGACGAACAGGATATTTATGCCGGTTACGGATTCGCGTTGGGTGATTTTGCTTTTGACCTGAAATACACCAAATACATGTACGACAATGCGAGTAACCTGAACTTCGGTGAAACGCATGCGCATGTCAGTGCTTACGGCGTCACTATCGGTGCCGATTATTCCAATGACACGCCTATCGTTAACTCAGACAGCACACTGCATTACTACGCTAACTACGTCTACACACTGCCAGACGATTACGGTTTGACAGCAACACTCGGCGCTTATGACTTCAAAGATGCCGGCTGGGTAGGTGGCACCGACGATCAGTACACTTATTACAACATCGCTGTTAATAAAACATTCTGGGACATCAACTTTGGTCTCGCCTATACCGATTCCAACATTGACGACAACAACTGCGTCGTTTTTGCCGGTGGCCAAGATTACTGTGGCGGCGCTTTCGTTGTGTCTGCAGTCAAAACTTTCAAATAATCGGGGAATCATTTTATGAAACTCGTAACAGCAATTATCAAACCCTTCAAGCTGGATGACGTGCGTGAATCGCTATCTGAAATCGGCGTGCAAGGCGTCACCGTCAGTGAAGTGAAAGGTTTCGGTCGCCAGAAAGGTCACACCGAACTCTATCGCGGCGCTGAATACGTTGTGGACTTCCTGCCAAAAGTGAAACTGGAAATTGCTGTTGCCGACGAGCAGGTCGATGCAGTGATTGAAGCCGTCACTAAAGCAGCGAATACCGGGAAGATTGGCGACGGAAAGATTTTTGTCTCCGCTCTTGAACAAGTGATACGCATCCGCACCGGTGAAACCGGCAATGCGGCTGTGTAAACAACATCCTGAATTCTGGAGGTCTACCGTGAAAAAACTACTTCTGACTCTGGGTGCTGCCGGCGCAATGCTGGCACTGCCCGCCTGGGCCCAGGATGCTGTACCCGCCGCTAACAAGGGCGATGATGGCTTCCTGATGATGTCATCTGCGTTTGTTATCCTGATGTCGTTACCCGGTCTCGCGCTGTTCTATGGCGGTCTGGTACGCAAGAAAAACATGTTGTCTGTGTTGATGCAGGTGTTCACTGTGTTTTCGATGATCACCGTGTTGTGGGTGGTGTACGGCTACAGCGTAGCATTCACTGAAGGCAATGCATTCTTTGGTTCGTTCTCCAAAGTCTTGCTCAGTGGTGTCACGCCGGATTCACTGGTGGCGACATGGAGCAAAGGCGTTTTCCTGCATGAGTTCATCTATGTGGCGTTTCAGGGCGCATTTGCTGCCATCACTTGCTGCCTGATCATCGGCTCATTTGCTGAACGCGTGAAGTTCTCTGCTGTGTTGTTGTTCAGCATTATCTGGTTCACGTTCTCTTACTTGCCGATTGCACACATCGTCTGGTACTGGGATGGCCCGAACGGTTATACCGATGCTGATGCAGCTGCTATTGCCACTGCGAAAGCGGGTTATATGTTCCAGAAAGGCGCGCTCGACTTTGCCGGTGGCACCGTCGTTCACATCAACGCTGCCATTGCTGGTTTACTGGGTGCTTACTTTGTTGGCAAGCGTCGCGGTTTTGGCAAAGAAGCCATGTACCCGCACAGCCTGACCATGACGATGATCGGCGCTTCACTGCTGTGGTTCGGCTGGTTCGGCTTTAACGCTGGTTCTGCACTGGAAGCTAACGGTGTGGCTGGTCTCGCTTTCATCAACACCTGGTTGGCGACCGCTGCTGCTGCCATGTCCTGGTTGTTGGCGGAGTGGATCCTGAAAAGACATCCTTCACTGTTGGGTGCTGCATCTGGCGCAGTTGCTGGTCTGGTTGCCATCACCCCGGCTTGCGGATTTGTCGGCATCGGTGGCGCACTGGTCATCGGTCTGTTGGCTGGTTTGCTCTGCCTCTGGGGCGTGACTGGTCTGAAGAAACTGCTGGGCGCTGATGATGCACTGGATGTATTCGGTGTACACGGTATCGGCGGTATTCTCGGCGCGATACTGACTGGCGTGTTTGCTGACCCGGCGCTGGGCGGCACTAGCTGGTGGGATTATGTTGCCAATGCCCCTGCTGCGTACGACATGGCTGCCCAAGTCAAAGTACAAGCGCAAGGCGTACTGGTAACGATTCTGGTGTCAGGTGTTGTATCGGTCATCGCTTACAAACTGGTAGATCTGGTCATCGGTCTGCGTGTAGATGATGAGCAGGAAGTGGTCGGTCTGGATGTCAGCTCTCACGGAGAGCGTGCATACAACGACTGATTCCTCTAATGGGGCACGCGCTGCCCCGACTAGAAATACCTTTTTGTCACTGTGACAGAAGCGC
>DAOMGA010000133.1:0-5334 GCA_035430085.1 Pseudomonadales bacterium | reverse complement strand
AGTCTATAAGCCGGTCGGTTGTCTGGAGTGTAGAAATACCGGGTACAGGGGGCGCGAAGGTATTTATGAAATCATGTTGTTTACCGACAGTATAAAAGAATTGATCCATGACAAAACTGATCTGGCACAGATACGTCAGCAAGCCATGCGTGATGGTATGAGAACCTTGCGGCTTTCTGGTGCGCAAAAAGTAGCTGCAGGTCTCACCACTGTCGAGGAAGTCATGCGTGTTGCACCTGCGCTGGACAGATTCAGTCTATGAGTAAACGGGTTCATGATGTACCGGAATGTGTGGCAAGTGATTTTATTCGTCTACAGCAGACCTTTATTGATGTTGTAGAGAGCGATATAAAAGACTGGTTTTTCAGCAAACAAAAAGATGCTCCATTTATGGAAGAACTGGCCTGTGTATGGCTGGGGAGCCAGTTTGTTTTTGACTGGAGTTGTCGCCGCCCGGACTGGTTACAAGCCATTTTTATTGCATCAGCTGACGGTGCATTGCTGGCGGACTGTCAGCCGACGTATGAAAATTTTTCACTTGAACTGTATGGCTTGCTGTCAGGAGTTGAAAGTGAAGAAGGATTGATGCGGGTATTGCGTCTGTTTCGCCAGCAGCAGATGCTCAGGATTATCTGGCGCGATATAACACGCCGCGCCGCCACGCTGGAGACAACAGCGGCATTGACGGCATTGGCAGATATCTGTCTTCGTGCGGCCGTTGATTTTCTCTATCCCCGTCTTTGCAGCGAATTAGGCACCCCATACAGCAGTGCAGGTATTGCGCAATCATTTCTTGTTCTCGGTATGGGCAAGCTTGGCGCTTATGAACTGAATTTGTCATCCGATATCGACCTTATCTTTGCATACGATGAAAGCGGTGAAACCAATGGCCGAAGACCTGTGCCCAATCGAGATTTTTTTACCAGACTGGGACAAAAACTGATTGCAGTGATTGATAAGCCCACAGTGGACGGTTTTGTTTTTCGGGTGGATATGCGTCTCCGTCCTTATGGCGACAGCGGCGCACTGGCTCTCAACTACGATGCAATGGAGCAGTATTATCAGCAACAGGGTCGTGATTGGGAGCGTTATGCCATGATCAAGGCGCGCCTGATTGTTGGTGATAAAAAGCAGGCTGCCCCGTTGATGGATATGCTGCGCCGTTTTACTTTCCGGCGCTATCTGGATTTTTCTTCCATTGCTGCATTGCGTGATCTGAAGCGTCAGATAGAGCGTGAAATGGCAAAACGTGGCATGAATGACAATATCAAACTGGGCGTTGGTGGAATCCGGGAAATTGAATTTATTGTGCAATCATTCCAGTTAGTACATGGAGGGCGTGATCAGGATCTGCAGCCCGCGCCTTTGATTCCTATGTTGGCGCAGTTAGAGCTGAAAGGATTTATGCCATCTGATGACGCGACCATGTTGCGCGCAGCATATTTTTTTCTACGTGATACAGAGCATTTGTTGCAAGCCTGGCGTGATGAGCAAACGCAGATATTACCGCGAGATGAAACACAGCGGCAGCGCCTGGCGTGGTTGATGGGTTTTGGCGGCTGGAATGAATTTCAGCAGGCAATGCAGAATCACCGTGAAAATGTACAGCGCATTTTTACGGCGGTGATTGCGCCGCCGTTAGGAGAAAAAAATGTAGCGCAGGAAAACCAGTGGCAGCGTTTGTGGGATGGTGCGGGTGATGATGAGTCCACACGGGTGGAGTTGCAGCATGCCGGATTTCAAAACATAGAATTATTGCAGCCGTTACTAACGGCATGGCGCACCGACAAGTTGCTGATAGGATTGCCGACGGAAGGGCGCGAACGCCTGAATCATTTTATGCCGTTGCTGCTGAAAGAGTTGTCAAATTCTACGCAGCCAGACGTGATATTTTCCAGGCTGTTGCCCTTGCTTCGCGCAGTGTTGCGCCGATCCGCCTATCTTGTGTTGTTGATGGAAAACGCGCACGCGTTCAAGCAGCTGGCTTTATTAGTAGGTGCTAGCAGCTGGATTGCCGAGCAATTAGCGGCTGCGCCAGTGCTGCTGGATGAATTGATTGATCCGCGCAATCTGTACCGTGATGTTTCGCCGTCGCGGGGAGACTTGCAGGACTTATTGCGCCAACAGGTGCTGCGCATTCCTGAGGATGATCTGGAAGCGCAGATGGAAACGTTGCGTCATTTCAAGCGTTCGCACAGTCTGCGAGCCGCTGCCTGTGAAGTCACCGGGCGTTTACCGTTGATGAAAGTGAGTGACTATCTGACTTTCACCGCCGAAGTGATTCTTGCGTATGTCCTGCAAATTGCCTGGCAGCCCTTGGCGAAAAAACACGGCGCGCCGCGCCGGGATGATGGCAGTGAATGCGATCCGGGTTTTATTATTGTGGGCTATGGAAAACTGGGCGGACTGGAGCTGGGGCATGGTTCGGATCTGGATCTGGTGTTTATCCACGATGCAGGCAGTGGTGAAACCGCAGCAGACAGCACAACAGGTCAGATCGCAATCGAGAACAGTGTTTTTTTTGCAAGACTGGGGCAAAAAATTATTCATATCCTCGGCACGCGTACAGTAAACGGTATTCTCTACGAAGTGGATATGCGCTTGCGGCCTTCCGGCAACTCCGGATTATTAGTGGCAAGCCTGAAAAGTTTTGAGCGTTATCAGGAAAAAGATGCCTGGACATGGGAACATCAGGCGTTGGTGCGCACACGCGTGGTAGCGGGTTGTCCAATATTGGCAGAGAAATTTGATGCCGTGCGTTCACGGGTGTTGGGCCGTCATCGCGATATTGATCAGCTGAGACATGATGTAACGGAGATGCGTAATAAAATGCGTCAACAGCTCGATAAGAGTGACGCCACGCATTTCGATCTGAAGCAGGGTGCCGGCGGTATCGTCGATCTGGAATTTCTGGTTCAATACGCGGTCTTGGCGTGGGGCCACATACACGCTGGTTTATTGGTATGGACAGATAATATCCGTATCCTCGAACAACTGGTTGTCAGTGGTGTTTTGCAGGCCGATCAAGCTGAACATCTCATGGAGGCTTATCGCGCGTTGCGCGGACGCGGTCACCGTTGTGTGTTGCTCGGATTGCCTGCCCGTCTACCTGTGAGTGAGTTGTTGGCTGAACGTACGCTGATCCAGCAGGTATGGCAGCAGATGTTGGGCGCAGGGCAGACATGATTGTTGAAATTTTTCTGAACTACTTTTTGAACTATTTTTTGAGCTACGGAGATATATTATGAGTATGGCGGATCGCGATGGTCTGATCTGGTTTGATGGCAAAATGGTTCCCTGGCGCGATGCCAAGGTTCACGTTCTCACGCACACATTGCATTATGGCATGGGTGTTTTTGAAGGCGTGCGTGCTTATGAAACTGAATCAAAAGGCACAGCTATTTTCCGTTTGCAGGAACATACCAACCGTCTGTTTGATTCCGCAAAAATCATGAACATGGTGATTCCATTTTCAAAAGAAGAAATCAATGAAGCGCAACGCGCTGCGGTACGTGAAAATAATTTGCCTTCTGCCTATTTGCGTCCCATGGTGTTTTACGGATCAGAGGCGATGGGTCTGCGCGCCAAAGGCTTGACCGTGCATGTGATTGTTGCCGCCTGGTCTTGGGGCGCATATATGGGCGATGAAGCATTGCAAAGCGGTATCAAGGTACGCACCAGTTCGTACACACGCCATCATGTCAATATTTCGATGACGCGCGCTAAAGCCAATGGTCACTACATCAATTCCATGCTGGCATTGAATGAAGCGTTGTCAGGCGGCGCAGAAGAAGCGTTGCTGCTGGATCCTGAAGGGTATGTCGCAGAAGGTTCAGGCGAAAATATTTTTCTGGTGAAAGACGGTGTGCTCTATACGCCTGAACTGACCGCATGCCTGAACGGCATCACACGCAATACTATTTTCCATCTGGCAAAAGAAATCGGCTGCGAAGTGGTGGAGAAACGTATCACCCGTGATGAAGTCTATATTGCCGACGAAGCGTTTTTCACCGGTACAGCAGCCGAAGTCACGCCGATCCGTGAGCTGGATGGTCGTGCTATTGGCGCGGGTAAGCGCGGCCCGGTCACCGAAAAATTACAGGCGATGTACTTTGATCAAGTCAAAGGCCGTCGCGCGCAATTTCCACAGTGGCTGACGCCGGTGGCGTAACCGAGCCTGCGATTCGACCTTATGTCTTTTGCAAATGCCACTCTTGTCATCGGCCCCGCCTGGGTCGGTGACATGGTCATGGCACAAGTGCTGTTTCGCTTATTGAAACAACAGCATCCTGATATTGCTATTGATGTGCTTGCGCCGGCATGGAGTGTGCCGTTGTTGGCGCGTATGCCTGAAGTGCGTGCCAGTTTTGATCTGCCATTGCAGCACGGCGAATTCGGTTTCGGTGCGCGTAAAAAAATTGGCGCAGAACTGCGCGGCAAATATCAGCAGGCAATTCTGTTGCCGAATTCCTGGAAATCGGCACTGGTGCCATTTTTCGCCAATATTCCACAGCGCACAGGCTGGCGCGGCGAAATGCGTTACGGCTTGCTGAATGACATCCGCAAACTGGATAAAGAACAATATCCCTTGATGATCGAGCGTTTCGCGGCACTGGCTTTTCCTGCCAATACAACATTGCCAGAAAAGTTGCCGCATCCCGCTTTGCTTATCAACGACGCCGAACGAAAAACCGCTCTGGAAAAATATCAGCTGAGCCTTGAGCGACCAGTGTTGGCATTATGTCCCGGTGCAGAGTTTGGTCCTGCCAAACGCTGGCCGGAACGGCACTATGCTGCAGTGGCGGCGGCAAGAATTGCTGCAGGCGAGCAGGTGTGGATTTTTGGTTCAGAAAAAGATGAGCCGGTAGCAGAGGCTATTCGTGCCGCATTGCCTGCATCGCAACGCGAGTATTGTCACCATCTGGCAGGCAAAACCAGATTGGCTGAAGCGATTGACCTGCTGTCTTGCGCTAATGCAGTGGTAAGCAATGATTCCGGCTTGATGCATATTGCTGCGGCATTGAATCGTCCGTTAGTCGCGGTTTATGGATCGTCATCGCCACAATTTACACCGCCGTTGAGTGAGGCGGTAGAAATTGTGCGCCTGGGGCTGGATTGCAGCCCGTGCTTTAAACGTGAATGTCCATTAGTGCATCTGAATTGCCTGAATGAATTACAGCCGTCGCGTGTGTTGGAAGCGCTATCCCATCTGCCCCGTGTTGTTGAGGTCGGTGTATGAAACGCGTGCTGATTGTTAAGACATCATCAATGGGTGATGTTATCCACACGCTGCCGGCGGTGAGCGATGCTTGCGATATTTTTCCCGATGTCGAA
>DAOMGA010000132.1:0-5368 GCA_035430085.1 Pseudomonadales bacterium | reverse complement strand
AATAAATTGCACCGCATCCTGCAGCGAGCAAACGTTTCATATAAAACTCAGGCGATGTCATCAGATAATAACTGGCTGCGGGCTTAAGAGATGACGTGACAGTAAAACTTTCGATATTAGGGTCAGTCACTGCTGCATGCGCCAGCACCGGCACATCCACTTCGAGTACGCCCTCCGCTGCAAAAAACGCTCTCACATCACTGAATAATTGGGCGCGCTTTTGTAATATTCCAATTTCCGCAGAGGGCTGCCAATGACTCATGATTTACCCGCTAAAAAAAACCGGCCAACGCCGGTTTTTTCATTCCTATGAGAACTATTCCTTGGCACGACCAAGATATTCACCTGTGCGCGTATCAATTCGGATGAGATCGCCCACATTCATGAACAACGGCACTTTGACTACTGCGCCAGTCGCCAGCTTCGCTGGCTTGGTGCCGCCGGTTGCTGTATCGCCACGCAATCCCGGATCAGTTTCCATCACTTCCATCACCACATGGTTCGGTGGAGTGACAGCTAATGGCGCCCCGTTATAAAGCGTGACCATACAAACATCTTCTTCTTTCATCCACAACGCAGCATCACCCACTGCATTTTTGTCGGCCTGATACTGATCGAAAGTATCGGGCTCCATGAAGTGCCAGTATTCACCATCGTTGTACAGGTATTGCATATCGCGGTCTGCCACGTCTGCAGATTCCAGCGTGTCATTGGATTTAAAAGTCTTCTCTACCACACGACCCGTTTTAAGATTTTTCAGCCTGGTGCGGCTAAAAGCCTGTCCCTTGCCCGGCTTAACGTTCTCGTTTTCCAGAATGCTGCACGGATCACCATCCAGCATCACTTTGAGTCCGCCCTTGAATTCACTGGTAGAATAGCTGGCCATACACCCTCGCTGTTGATAAACCGGCTGAAAAAAGAGGCGCAATGATACCTGTTTCTGCAATGGCTTGTCAGGATTCCAGCCGTACCGAGGCTAGCTGGCAGTCTATTCTACAAGACGCCGTGCGCGACCCCATAGATCTATGCCGCCGTCTGGCTCTCTCGCCGGCCGATCAGGAAAGCATTCAAAAAGCTTGTCAAGAATTCCCTTTGCGCGTTCCCGAGCCTTATCTGGCTCGAATGGAAATCGGCAATGCCCTCGACCCACTACTCCTGCAAGTTCTACCACAAGCGACTGAGTTACAGAGTCAGATCGGGTTTATCAGTGACCCACTCGAAGAAAAAGCGCATAACCCCGTTCCCGGATTAATTCACAAATATGCTTCACGGGTACTATTTATCACTACAAGTTTGTGCGCCATACACTGTCGCTACTGTTTTCGCCGCGATTTCCCCTATGAAGATAACCGTAACAGTCGCTCGGATTGGCTGCAAGCATTGGACTATGTTCGCCAACATCCTGAATTGAACGAAGTCATCTTATCCGGCGGTGACCCACTCTCTCTACCTGACCGCCAACTGTCATGGCTTGCCGAACAGATTGCTGACATACCGCACATCAAGCGCCTGCGTATCCATACCCGGCTACCCGTGGTGATACCTCAACGCATTACGAAAGATTGTCTGGACTGGATGACAAACACACGGTTAAAAATTATCACTGTGCTGCATAGCAATCATCCCAACGAAATTGATACCTCGGTGTCGGCAGCCATAAAAAAATTGCACCACGCTGGTGTCGTTACACTCAACCAATCCGTGTTATTACGCGGCATCAATGACAATGCCCAGATATTGGCCACACTCAGCGAGAAGCTATTCGACGCCGGGGGCTTACCCTATTATCTACACACGCTAGATCCTGTGCGAGGCAGCCAGCATTTTTCCGTCCCTGATAGTGAAGCAGTGAAAATCCACATCAGCCTTCAAGCAGCGCTACCCGGTTTTCTTGTGCCACGTCTGGTAAGGGAAAATGCAGGGCAACCATCAAAATCCTGGCTCGTATGAGGTAAGCCCTGACTTTTCCTTTGCGGGGCAAGTCCGGTATCATCTCACCTCGACCCGCAACAGACGGGATATCTGGATACCTTTGTACACATGAGCCAATCTGAAACAACACGCCTTCTGATCATCAATGATGACACCAATGAAGTAGAACGACTCCTGAGTATGCTACGCAATTCGGGACGCAATACTCGTGCACAGCATATACCGAGTATTGAGGGTCTGGAAAAACTCCTTGGCGATCAGGCTTGGGATTTGTTACTCGCTGTAGACACCGCCAAATCTTGCGATCCCAAAGCAGCACTTCGATCCATCAAGAAACTGGATAAAGATATCCCCGTTATTTTTCTTACTGAAGCAGATCCGGATGAACTGAATATCGCCTTGATTGACGGATTGAAAGCAGGTGCCCGTGATGTCGTTATATTGGATGACGACCAACATTTATTAATGACAATGGCCCGTGAACTTGGCAATCTGCAAGAACGCCGTGATCGCCGGGCTGCTGACCGCAAATTAAAAGAATCTGAAAGACGCTGCCAACTTTTACTCGATAGTTCTCGAGATGCCATTGCCTACGTTGAAGATGGCATGTTTCTTTATGCCAATCAGAGTTTTGCCGAACGATTTGGTTATGAAGATATAGATGACATCACCTGTATACCTGTGATTGATCTCATAACCAATGTCGATCAGGAAAAATATAAAAATTTCATGAAGTCGTTCAAACTAAGCGATGAAGGCGAGAAAGAACTCAGCTTAAAAGGTGTGCGCGGCGACAATAGTGAATTTGGTATTGAGATTGCCGTCAATCACGCAACATATGAAAACGACCCTTGTGTACAGCTATTAGTAGCTGCAAGAGAAAGTCTGGATAACGAAGCGGTAGCTGAAGAAATTAAACGGGCAGGCTCACTAGATGCCTTAACCGGTGTATACAATCGAGTGTACATGACAACTGCTATTGCGAATGCCATTCGCGACGCAGCTGAAAAAGATAAATATACATCGCTGCATATTATCAGTATTGATATGTATGATGAAATGAGATCGTCATTGGGCATATCAAGTCGAGATGCAGCCATAGCTGATATCGCACAACATATTAAAGGAGTCGTTGGCAATGATGGAATCTTAGGCAGGATTGCTGATGATGAATTTGTGTTTCTTACCAATGGCACCGATGAAGAACAACAGACTAAGCGCGGCAAACTCATCTGCGAGAGCATTTCATCTCACATATGTCAGGCAGCAGGTAAATCCGTTCAAATGACTGCCAGTATTGGCATATGTCCCATCACCGAAAAAATCACCAACCCCGACGAAGTTCTTGATCGCGCACATACCGCGTGTCAAGACATACGCAACGCCGGAAAAGGAGGGGTGGGGAATGGCGCACTTTACTTTATTGCCAAACTAAGCAGTCAATCGAACAACGATGCTTTAATTCTTGAAGTCCTAGAAAACATTACAGCAAAAGACGGATTTGATCTCAAGTTCCAGCCGTTTATCAGCCTACAAGGCGATAGCGAAGAGCATTACGAAATTTCAATATCAACTGCACCTGACGCAGAAGGTAAAGTAATTAACCAAGACGAGATACTTCGAATTGCAACTAAAAATCCAACTTTAGGGAAAAAGATAGATCGATGGATTCTCTTGAATACGACCAAAATTCTAGCAGCACATCGCAGCGCCGGACATAACACCAACATATTGGTAAATATTTCTGCAGCTTCTTTAATAGATGAAAGCTTTCCTAGCTGGTTGATGGCCGCCTTAACGACATCAGGCATACCCACGCAATCTATTATCCTGCAATTTTCCGAGGCTGACGCCTCAAGCTATTTGTCTCAGGCAATTACATTTTGTGACGAGATAAAGAAAGCCAACATACGCTGCAGCATCAGTCAATTTGGCTGCACGCTTGATCCATTCAAAACACTTGCTCGCCTAAACGTTGATATGGTAAAAATAGACAATTCATTTTCTATTGATATCCAGCATAAAAATGAAAAACCCGACACATTAAAGACCCTGATTGGTTCTTTAAATGAAGCGAATAAGAGATCAATTGTTCCATCAGTAGAAAACGCCACTCTTCTTGCAACGCTATGGCAGTCAGGAGCTCACTTTATTCAGGGCACATATGTGCAAGGCCCTAGCGCTAAAATGGAATATATATTCTCAGAGGAATAAATAGACAATCCGGTTAGATGAATCAAGATAACAGCTATTGCTTGCCTGTTATTCCGGAAAGCATGGTTCTCCAATTCCAAGTTTCTTTCAAATAGCTATCACGAACCTCAGCGATGTCCACATCATAGCTTCCCGGCTCAAGATCTTTCGTAATCTCAATAGCCTTGATAGCACTTGTAGGCTGACCACGCTTCTCAGCTTTTCGTAACTTTTCTGAAAAATCTTCAAATAAATCGACAACTTTAGGCTCTTTTAGCTTAACTTTATCTTTATCTATTACTACCGAAACTTTAGGCTTCAAACGTCTGGCAAAAGTTTGTTCCACTACAACTGCCACTTCACCAGTATTTAACTCCACTAGCGTGCCGGTTGGATAAATACCCAAAGCTTGTATAAATTGTACGACTAACTCTTCCTGAAACTCGATATTGCGCATATCGTAAAGTCTGGCCATAGCTTTAGAGGGAGCCAATGGATACTTGCTATGGCGTGGGTTAGTAACGGCATCATAAGTGGTGACTATCCCAGCCACTTTTGCCAGGAAAGGAATCTTGTCTCCAATCAAACCCTGAGGATAGCCTGAACCGTCAAAACGTTCGCAGTGATTTCTAACGATATGAATCACTTCCGCTGGAACACCTGATGTAGCTTTCAAAGTCTCTACGCCATAATTCACGTAGCAACGGTATTCAGCTTCTTGCTCCGGCGAACGCGACTTCTCGTCTAGTGTTAACAAAGATTCAGGTAGCTTCACTTTACCTATATCTTTAAGTAACACTCCAGAAACCAGCATATTCATATCTTTCTTGTCGAGACCAATATGACGGCCAAACACCCCCGCCCAAACAGCTGACCTGACAATATGCCCATAAGTGAATTCATCTTTATCACGAATGCGCGAGAGCCAAGAAAATGCATCCGGATTTCTTACGACTGAATCGACTACCAAACCCGCCAGCTGCGTGGTTTTTTTAATTTCTACTACGCCTCCTTGCTGAATGCCTGACATCAACGCGCCAACATTCGACTTAATATCCCCGTGAAGCTTTTCTGCCGAAACATTTTCCTTACGCAAAGGAATAGGTTCGCTGTAAAAATTATGTCGTAATTTGAGAGGAGAAGCAGAAATTTGCTGTCTTTGTCGAGAATCAGAGTCTTTCGAACCGGGCTTGTCCAGCGTGGCATGAGTAACAGCAACAGGCTGCTTTCCTCTCTGAACATC
>DAOMGA010000131.1:0-5376 GCA_035430085.1 Pseudomonadales bacterium | reverse complement strand
GGATATCGATCAAATTCGTACCTATTTCAAGCAACACATGCAGCCTGAGTTCGGCGCCTTCGGTATGCTCGGCAAGCCGTATCCTTTCCATGCTGGTGTGAAGCCGCCAGTCAAAGCGTAATTCCAGATATAAATTTGCGAAGGTAAAAATTATGGCAGGCATTGTTTCCTACGGCGCATACATTCCATTGATGCGTCTTCCTCTGTCAGTTATGGCTGGAAAGGCGCCGAAAGACGGCGGTCCTGAAAAAGCCGTGGCGTGGATGGATGAAGATAGCGTGACGCTCGGCGTTGCGGCCGCGCAAAACTGCTTGCAAGGTTTTGATCGATCACGTATCGACGCTGTGATTTTTGCCACCACGACTTATGCGTTTGCAGAAAAACAGGCAGCGGCGATTATCGCTAAAGCCTTGAACCTGAAAGGCGATGTACGCACAGCGGATATTGCACACAGTACGCGCGCTGGAACGATTGCATTGCAGTCAGCTATTGACGCGGTGAAGGCAGGCAGCGCGGCACGCGTGTTGGTGATTGCTGCTGATTGCCGTATGGGTGCGCCCGGTTCCGGTTTTGAAGCGAATAGTGGTGATGCGGCAGCAGCATTTTTAATTGGCAATGAAGGTGTTGTCGCCACGCTGGATAATGCTTGCGCGCACACCACCGAAATTATCGACATCTGGCGCAAGCAGGGTGACCGCTTTGTACACAGCTGGGAAGATCGTTTCGTCAATGTACACGGTTATATAGATAACACCGTTGCTGCCATCAAGGGTTTGTTTGCGAAGAGTGGCAAATCTGCAGCAGATATCAGTAAAGCAGCGTTATATGCGCCTGAAGCCCGCTCATTGGGTGAAATGTCAAAAGCAGCAGGTATTGCTAAAGAGCAGATCCAGGATAATTTGTTTGGCAAAGTGGGTAATGCCGGTGCAGCATTTGCTCCTCTGTTGTTGATCAGCGCGCTGGAAGCCAGCAAAGCTGGTGAAATAATTATGGTCGCCAATTACGGTGATGGTGCAGATGCATTGTTGTTCACTGTTAATGGTGCGAGAGCAAAAGCAGAAAATTATCGCAACGTTACGCAGTTGCTGGCGCGCAGAAAAGTAGTCGATGCTTATGGCAAGTATATGAAAGCGCGCGGCCTCACCATCACTGAATATGCCGAGACGGATGAGCCGGGTATTTCCGCCACCGTGCATTATCGTGAGCGCGACGAAGATTTAAGTCTGGAAGGGCAGGTGTGTTCGCATTGTGGTACGCACCAATTTCCAAAAGGTCGGGTCTGTGTGCGTTGCAAAACCAAAGATCAATGGACGCCTGCCTGCTACAGCGATCTCACTGGGAAAGTTGTCACTTACACGCTGGATGCATTTTTCCCGTCGCCAGAGCCGCCAACGGCTGTCGGTATTGTTGAAGTGATCAACGCTGATGGTTCTGCAGGGCCGCGTATTCACATGCAGGTGTGTGAAACCAGCGCAAAAGATATTGCGATTGATCTGCCGGTGCAATTTACCTTCCGCTGTATTCATCGCGTGGGTTTACGCCCGAATTATTTCTGGAAATCTGTGCCGACCGTTGCGGCTGCCATTGAAGGAGTAGCAGCATGAGTATCAAAGATAAAGTCGCCATTGTTGGTGTCGGTTGCTGCAAGTTTGGCGAAAACTGGGACAAGTCTGAAGAGGACATGATTGTTGATGCTGCATACGAAGCATTCGCAGATGCTGGTATTGAAGACCCATCAAAACAGATCGATGCGATTTATTGCGGTTCTCTGTACACCAAAAATGGACCAGTAGAAGTTGGCGAAGCGTTGAAGTTGTACAAGCCACTCACAGCGGTTTCTAATTATTGTGCTACAGGTACTGAAGCATTTCGTGCCGGCGTAATGGCGGTGGCTTGTGGTGTATATGACACAGTATTGGTTGTCGGTTATGACAAACCTAAAGATCGCGGCGTATCGGGTCCTAGTGTAAATATCAAAGGCGTGCGCGATTTGCCTGCAACACCGGCTGGCTGGTTTGCCATGTGTGCTGCACCGTACTTCAAGAAATTTGGTGCCGGTCGTGAAGATCTGGCAAAGATCGCCGTGAAAAATCATCACAACGGCACACTGTCACCGAAATCATTTCTGAAAAAAATTATTACCGAAGAAGAGGCATTGAATGGTCGCATGATTTCCTGGCCGTTTGGTTTGTATGATTGTGCTGCACAATCGGATGGTGCAGCGGTTGCTGTCATCACTAAAGCGAGTCTGGCGAAAAATTTCCGTTCTGACCCTGTGTATGTAAAAGCGGTAGCAAGTGGTTCGGCTGCGAATCCACATACTGATCCTGATCATGATTTTCTGCGCTGGAAGCCGACTGAAAATGCAGCGGCCGAAGCGTACAAAATGGCGGGTATCAGTAATCCGTTTAAAGAAATTCATCTGGCACAAGTGCATGACTGTTTTACGCTGACGGAATTATTGGCGTACGAAGACTTGGGTTTTATTGCTAAAGGTGCGGCAAAAGAACATATCGCTAACGGCACGTTTACATTGACTGGCGAATTGCCGGTGAATACCGACGGCGGCCTGAAAACATTTGGCCATCCAACCGGTGCAACGGGTGTGCGCATGCTGGTGGAAAATGTATTGCAGTTACAGGGGCGAGCTGAAAAACGCCAACTGATATTACATAACAAAAAGCAGCCAACCATGGCGCTGACGCACAATATAGGTGGTTTCCCTACCGGTTGCGCTGTCACCATTATTGGTATCGACAAATGAAAATGAAAAAGAAAGGGCTTCTTATGAGGTCCTTTTTTATATGAAAAATACATTCGCGGCTAATCGTTTTAAGCTTGGGTCATTCTTTATTGGTGCGCTGATTATTTTGATGCACGCGGGCTGTGCATCGAATGCCAAACCCGGTTTGTCGCAGCTGCCATTAGAAGAATCTAATCGCCAGTATGCTTGCAGATCAAAAATTTATTTTAGTGATGTCAGTGCGGCACAGACTGTGTCCATGCATGCCGGGCGTGCTGATGCTAATGTGCCGATTGGCGAAAAAGTTCAGCGTCAAATCAATAAGCGTTTTTGGGTGGATTCTGCCGTTAAAATTCAGGGGCGTGCACAACCGACCGTCACAGCTGGATTTGCGCCGGGCACATTTGCGAAAGAAAAAATGTTCGGCAGTGATGCTGATGTGCAGGTGATGCTACAAGTGCAGATTATGGAGCCAATGGGTCGGGCGCATTATGAAGTAGTTGGTGGCAGGTCTGTTGCAGATACGGCTGATCTGGCAGCAGAACACGCCATTTCACAGTTGATGGATAATTTTTCGGCTCTGCTAGTGAGCGCAAATTTCTGTCGAGATATATAATAATTTTTCCATAAGTTTTTCATACAGCATCGGGATGCATCATGAATTTTGAAACTCTGGGTTATGCAGTGGAGAATGGTGTTGCCATCATTACACTCAATCGTCCTCAGCAACGCAATGCTGTTAACTCGACAATGAGTCGGGAGTTGCCGCTGTTGTGGCAACATTTTAATAAAGATACATCTGCCGTGGTGGCGATACTGACCGGTGCTGGCGATAAAGCACTCAGCACCGGTGCAGATTTGGCAGACTTGCCAGAAACCGACGGCGAACCGGATGCTGATGGACGCAAGTGGGGAACATTGGCGTCAATAAAATGGACGCCACTGCAAAATAAAATCTGGAAACCGGTAATTTGTGCTGTGAATGGCATGGTAGTCGGCGGTGGTCTGCATTTTGTGGCAGATTCCGATATTGTGATTGCAGCAGATTCCGCCACGTTTTTTGATACGCATGTAAAAGTGGGTTTGGTGGCAGGACTGGAACCTGTCAGTCTGGCGCGCAAGATGCCGTTTGAAGCTGTGATGCGTATGGCGTTAACGGGCGGCAACGAACGCATGACAGCACAGCGCGCGTATGAACTGGGTATGGTCAGTGAAGTCGTGCCGGCTGCTGAATTGATGCAGCGCGCGATGGCTTTGGCGGATTTGATCAAAGTGAATTCTCCAGTAGCGTTGGCGCGCAGCAAAAAAGCTATCTGGGAAGCGAAAGAAATGGGCCTACATAAAGCACTTGGCAATGCGTGGGGTTACATCATGGATCAGAATACGCATCCGGATATTGCTGAAGGCGGCAAAGCTTTTATGGAACGTCGCGATCCGCAATGGAAACCGTATGCGGGCGAGTGTGATGAATGAAAAGTCGATGAGTGAAAGCCCTGTGAGCGAACGTACTGCACCGCCAGGATTTTTTGCGTTGCCAATGGGATTGGGATTTAACGATGCCTTCGCGCCGGTGTACATCAATATTGATGGTGCAGACTGGAACTGCGGTTTTTTTGTAGAGCAACATCACTTGAATCCACAAGGCGTTTGCCATGGTGGCGTGTTGATGTCTTTTATTGATCTCGCGATGGCCGGTGCCATCGGTCACCACATCAATAATATGATGGGCATGTTCACCACCAATATGACGGTGGATTTTATTGCAAAAGGCGCTGTGGGCGATTGGCTGCAGTTTCACATCGACCATATCCACACCACGCGTTTGTTGGGCACTATCTCTGGCCGCATCATGGGGCCAGATGGTCTGGTGGCACGCGCCAATGGCACGTTCCGCTTGCCCAAAACTCAGGATGCAAAGTCGTCGTGATGGAGTGAATGCAGTCTCGATTGCGGATGCCTTGCTGCAACCTGGCTGGTGGGTCGGGCATCACCAACTGACGCCGGGTTTGTTGGCGGCTCTCGCAGTGGAAGCGCAAGCACTACATCATGATGGTGAAATGCATCAGGCCGGCGTCGGGCGTGGTGTGCATCATCATCGCGACAGTCTTACTCGCTCAGACAGTATTGTCTGGTTCGATGGTGTGAGCGCAGCGCAGCAGCAATATCTTGCGGTGATGGAAGCGCTGCGCCTGTCACTGAATAGCCAGCTATTTCTCGGTCTGTTTGAATACGAAGCGCATTTTGCATTCTATGCTCCCGGTGCTTTTTACCATGAGCATCTTGATAGTTTTGCTGGTGTCGGCGGTCGCATTGTTTCAGTCGTTACATATCTCAATGCCGACTGGCCATCGAATGGTGGCGGTGAATTGTTGATCCACGCACAGACTCATAAAGATGTTGCGGCTACTATTGTGTTACCGGAAGCTGGCACCGTCGTTATTTTTCTCAGCGAGCAGGTACTACATGAAGTGCTGCCAGCCATGGTGGGTCGTTACAGTATCGCAGGATGGTTTCGGCTGAATGCGCCAGATTAACTTCAACGAGCGTAAGTTGCACCAATAAGACGGTGATGGTATTTTTTGAGCATTAAAAGAAAATCAATAAGGATGATAATAGCTATGAGCCTTTTTGTT
>DAOMGA010000130.1:0-5385 GCA_035430085.1 Pseudomonadales bacterium | reverse complement strand
GCCGACGTAATCCCACATGAAGCGCCGCAGTTCTTCCCAGTTGTGCGAGATCACAACGGCTTCGTCGGAATCAATCACGCGTGATGCATCCCATTCGGGCGCTGTGGCAGGTGCTGACACTTCTGACCATCGTGCACGAATGTCGCCGGCGGCTGAGCGTGCATACACAAAACATTCCAGCAACGAATTGCTAGCCATGCGGTTGGCACCGTGCAGACCGGTACAAGACGTTTCACCGATGGCGTATAAATTGCACAGATCGGTTTGTCCGTGCTGATCCACTATCACACCGCCGCAGGTGTAATGCGCAGCTGGCACGACGGGGATGGGCTCGCGCGTAATATCGATGCCGTACTGCAAGCAATTGTCGTAAACCGTGGGGAAATGTTCACGGATAAAACTGGCAGGCTTGTGGCTGATATCGAGCAATACGCAATCTATACCGAGACGTTTCATCTCATGGTCAATCGCGCGGGCGACAATATCGCGCGGTGCCAATTCCATGCGGTCGTCAAAGTTAGCCATAAAGCGTTCACCCGTTGGCAGTGTCAGGTGAGCGCCTTCACCACGCAATGCTTCGGTGACCAGAAAAGATTTGGCTTTCGGATGAAACAGACAGGTGGGGTGGAACTGGTTGAATTCCATATTGGCGACGCGACAACCCGCGCGCCACGCCATAGCAATACCGTCACCGGATGCGCTGTCGGGGTTGCTGGTGTACAGATAAACCTTGCTGGCGCCGCCAGTTGCCAGCACGACAAAGCGTGCATGAAATACTTTTACGCACTGGTTCTCACAATCGTATACATAAGCGCCAGTGCAACGCAGTTTTTCACTGCCGGAGTCAGCTTGCACAATCAGATCAACGGCAAGATGGTTTTCAAACACTTCAATGTTTTCTTGTTGCAGCGCTTGCTGGATCAGCGTGGTGGACACGGCGCGCCCTGTAGCATCCGCGCTGTGGATGATGCGGCGTGCGCTATGGCCGCCCTCGCGTGTCAGATGAAATTCGGTGCCGCCCGGTTCGCGTGTGAAATCAACCCCGATGTCGATTAGCCATTGAATACTGTCGCGACCGTTTTCAACTGTAAAACGCACCGCGTCTTCATGGCAGAGACCCGCTCCAGCCACGAGCGTGTCGTCAATATGGGCTTCAGTCGAATCGCTGTTGTTGAGGACAGCTGCAATGCCGCCCTGAGCAAACCAGGTTGAGCCGTCTTGCAGGCGACCTTTGCTCAACACGGCAATCTTGCCTTGCTCAGCCAGGCGTAAAGCCAGCGTTAAACCGGCGGCACCGCTGCCAATTACCAGCACATCATGCGTCAGGTCGTTCCGTAGTCCGGTCATTGTCAGAAATATACAGCCTGTGGTTTGGCGAAATTGTTTTGCATCAGTAATTCGCTGATGTTGTGTACTTCATTCGGGTCAGCCAGTGGGCCGATTCGCACTTTGAACAAACCACCCATGCTGTCGACGTTGACAGGCATACCGGTCAGGTTGCTCAACTGGTCGCGCAAGGCCATCGCGGAGTCGCGGTTGCGGAAGGCGCCAGCCTGCAGGTAGGTGCTGCCAGCCGCGACCGGCGTTTTTTGCGGCTCGTCGATGGTGGAGACGGAGGATTTGACATTCGAAGCAGAGGATGAGGTTTTGTTGAGCGGTTTTTTGCCAGAGCGGGAAAGCCTGTCTTTATCCGCTTCATGGGCCGCCTGGGTATAGGTTGAAGGATCAATGACTTCGATACGAACCTGTGCAGTTCCGGTGCGCAACATATCGAGTTTTACTGCCGCCGCGTACGACAAGTCCATGATACGTTCGGAGTGGAACGGGCCGCGGTCATTGACTCGCACGATGCCGCTGCGACCATTGGCCAGATTGGTGACGCGGACATAGCTGGGGAGAGGGAGTGAGCGATGGGCGGCTGACATTTTATACATGTCGAAAATTTCGCCGTTCGATGTTTTATAGCCCTGAAATTTCTTTCCATACCAGGACGCTTTTCCTGTGTCGGTGTAGCCAAGACTTTCCGGCATCACTTCATAGGTTTCGCCCAGCACGGTATAGGGCGACTTGTTGCCCCCTGCGGATCGAGCCTCAAGAACAGGTACGGCATCCGGTATGTTGTCGGGATCCAGTGTGACATCGCCATCGGGTCCGGAGTCGTGCTGCATGGCGTAACGACCGCCACCTGAGGCGCTGTCGTTACTGACGCTGCTGCAGCCACTTAGTAATGTGGCTGAGATCAGGGCTGATATCAAAGCTGCTGCGCGCAGCCAGTGGGAAGATTGGGTCAAACAGGAAAAATATTGCAGGTTGCTCATCACCATGGGCTCCGTTGGATGTGCGGGGCTTGCTGTGCGATCGCCTGTGCGATTGCTGCTAGGGTTGCGGTAAAGCAGGGGGTGTTTCAGCCCGTTTCTGTCGCAAATCGTGCTGTAACTGTATCGCCTCGGCTAGTTGGTAGGCGGCCATGGCGTACATGCTGCTAGTGTTGTAGCGGGTGATGGTATAGAAATTGTCAAAGCCAAGCCAGTATTCAGTGCCGTAGTCACCCTCTTGTCGGACGAGTACCGCCTTACGCTGGCTGCCCAGACCATCCACGACCGGTGACACCCCTTTAGCGGCTAGCTCCAGCAGCGAGTACTGTGGCTTGAGCCCTGCATCCAGCAGGGAGGTATCAAAATCGGCTGCGACACGGGCTCTGACCAGTACAGGCTCGCCCTGTTTCCAGCCGTGTTTGTGGAAGTAATTGGCGACACTGGCGATGGCATCGGATGAGTTTTGCCAGATATCCGCAAAGGCATCGCCGTTAAAGTCCACCGCATAATTACGGTAGCTGGATGGCATGAATTGGCCGTAACCCATGGCGCCAGCATAAGAGCCGGTCAATGTCAGTGGATCCTGTTTCTGTTCCCTGGCCAGTAACAGGAAGTGCTGCAGTTCCTGACGGAAAAAAGCGGAACGGGGCGGGTAATCGAATGCCAGTGTTGTCAGGGCGTCCAGTACACGGTAGCTGCCAGTATTTTTGCCATAAGAGGTTTCTACTCCGATGATGGCAACGATCATTTCCGGGTTGACTTGATAACGCTCGGATACGGCCTGCAATTCTTTTTCATGTGCCAGCCAGAAATCGACCCCTCCATCAATACGGGCATCCGTGATAAATATTTTCCGGTATTCCTTCCAGGGTTTGGCTTTTTCTGCCGGGCGTGCAATGGCATCCAGGATTTTCTGTTTCTTTTCCGATTGCGCCAGCAATAACAGGACATCATTCTGGTTGTAGTTGTAACGCACCTGCATTTCTTCAGCAAAGGCGATGACATCCTGGCGCTGCTCGTACTCACCTGCATACGTGGAAGCGCTGAAGGCGAGCAGAATAGCTGATAGCCAGCGATGTTGATCCCAATAGCGTTGGAGCGTAGACACGGGGGACATCAGTAAGTAGACCTCTTCTTTTCGGTGCTGATGGACATCAGCATGCCGAAACCTGCCATCAGAATAATTACGGCCGTCCCTCCCTGACTGATCAAGGGGAGCGGTACACCAACAATGGGTAGCAGACCGGATACCATGCCCATGTTAACAAAAACATACACAAAAAAAGTGATGCTGATGGCGCTGCCCATCAGGCGTCCAAAGGTTTCTTGCGCATGCCAGCTGATCCATAACCCCCGCGCAATGATTAACAGGTAGAGCAGCAACAGTAACAAGACGCCTCGATAGCCCAGCTCTTCGGACAGAACGGCAATAATGAAATCCGTATGACCTTCCGGCAGAAAGTCCAGCTGTGATTGCGTACCCATTTGCCAGCCCTTGCCTTCCCACCCCCCCGATCCAATCGCTGTCTGCGACTGGATAATATTCCAGCCGGCTCCCAGCTTGTCGGCTTCCGGATCAAACAAGGTAATGACACGCTGGCGCTGATAGTCATGCATCACGAAGAACCACATGACGGGCCCCATCGCTGCCGCTGCCAGCGCTGCCGCTACGATATAGCCCCAACCCAGACCGGACATAAAGAGCACAATAACGCCAGATGCCAATACCAGCATGCCGGTACCCAGATCCGGCTGCTCAATGATGAGCGCTACCGGTAGGCAAATCATAGCAATAGACCAGAAAACATGCTTGAACCGGGGGGGCAGGCTGCGATCATGAAAATAGGTGGCGAGCATCAGGGGCAAGCCAATCTTGAGCATTTCTGAAGGCTGGAAGCGCGGCAGCCCGGGAATGGATAACCAGCGCTGAGCACCCATGGATATTTCCCCGAACACGGCAACAGCCACCAGCATCACAACGCCGAGCGCGTAAAAAACCGGTGCAAAAAGTCGCCAGTAACTCTGGTTAACCTGGGCGACCGCGATCATTACCAGAAAGCCGATGGCAAAAAAACTGCCTTGTTTTTCCATCGCTATCAGATGCTCGTCGGCTGCACTGTACAGTACGGTCAGCCCGTAGGTAGCGAGTAGACCGATCAACAGAAACAGGACAGGATCGATATGCAGGCGTTGCCAGATGGTGCGATGAATCTGGCCTGTCGAAGGCAGTTGACGAATAAAATCGGTATTGGCCATTACTCGCCTCCGCCAGCATCAGGGGGTGTTTCGACAGGCGTCGGTGCATTCGCTGTCTGACCCAGTAACCAGGCATCCAGTACCTTGCGTGCGACCGGTGCTGCCGCACCCGAACCGCTGTTGCCGTTTTCGACAATCACCGCTACAGCAATTTTCGGATTCTCGACAGGGGCGAAGGCGATAAAAAGCCCGTGGTCGCGTTGGCGGTCCGTCAGTTTGGAGGCATCGTATTTTTCGTTCTGGGCAATGCCGACCACCTGCGCGGTGCCTGTTTTGCCGGCGACCGTATAAGGAGCATCCAGAAATACTTTCCTCGCAGTACCGTGGGGGCCTTGTGCCACTTCGTGCATGCCGCCAATCACGACATCCCAGTCATGTGGGTCGCGCAGCACGATAGGCTCTGCAAAGACCGGTGCAACATCCACGCCGTCAATGGCTTTGACCAGATGCGGTTTGATACGCACGCCGCGCTTGGCTAGCGTTGCAGTGGCCAGCGCCAGTTGCATGGGAGTGGCGAGATGGTAGCCCTGTCCAATGCCAGCATTGATGGTGTCACCCGGGTACCAGGCTTGTTTGAAACGTGTGCGTTTCCAGTCACGAGAAGGCAACACACCTTTGCGTTCTCCGCTGAGATCGACACCGGTTAGCTCGCCCAGCCCAAAGGGTTGCAGGAAGTCATGCATGCGATCGATGCCCATGCGGTGTGCCAGCTGGTAGAAAAAAATGTCACAGGATTGTGCTATCGCCATATACGCGTTAATGCCTCCGCCGTGCCCGCCTTTTTTCCAGTCGCGGAACTGGTGCGTTTGACCGG
>DAOMGA010000129.1:0-5426 GCA_035430085.1 Pseudomonadales bacterium | reverse complement strand
GAACGATCGCATCATCGCTATCGAGCCGGATACCGAGCATGTGGTCAGTCGCGGTTATGCCTGCATCAAGGGGCTGCGCTTTGAAGACTTCCGCACCTCGCCAGATCGCATCACCCAACCGCTGAAACGCGTGGGCGATAGCTATCAGCCCATCAGTTGGGAACAGGCTCTCCGCGAAATTGGTGACAAGGTGAAACAGCTGCGCGGCGATCATGGCGATGACAGCGTAGGTGTGTATTTTGGCAACCCGATTTCTTTCAGCCCGTTAATGCCGTTGATGGTGACGGGCTTTATTCGCGGTTTGAAAACCAGCAAGTCATTCAACACTGCGACACTGGATTGCAACAACAAGTTTGTGGCTTCGCACCATATGTACGGAGCTGCGATGGCGCTGACATTTCCGGATGTCGATCGCACCCAATGCCTGATTGTGATCGGCGGCAATCCTGCGATATCGAAGATGAGTTTTATCCATCTTCCGCACCCGGTGGATCGCTTGAAAGCGATTGAAGAACGTGGCGGCAAGCTGGTGTTTGTCAATCCACGTCGTACGGAATCCGCCAAAGTCTGCGGTGAGCAATTGTTTATCCGTCCGGATACCGATGTGTATTTTCTGTTGTCTTTTTTGCACGAAGTCTTGGCAAGAAACGCCTATAAACGCGACATCATCCAACCGCATATGGACGGTTTCAGTGCCTTGCAAACTGTGGCACAGGATTGGTCGCCGGATAAAACAGCGGAAGTGACAGGGATTCCGGCAGCGGAATTACGTGAACTGGTTACGGCGTATCTCGCTGCAGATGGTGCGGCGCTGTACGGCTCGACAGGCATCAATCAGGGCAGTAACGGCACGATCGCATTCTGGCTGATTGAAGTGATCAACGCGATTACCGGCAATCTGGATCGGCGCGGCAGTTCCTTGATGGGCGAAGGTTTGATCGATTACGCAAAAGTGTTGGCCAAACAGGAAATGAATGAAAAAACATCGCGCATCGGCGGCGTTGAATCATTTCTTGAATCACTGCCTTGCGCTGTGATGGCAGATGAAATTCTCACACCGGGCGCTGGCCAGACGCGCGCTATGTTTATTCTATCTGGCAATCCCGTGCTCACGGCGACCAACAGTGCGCGTATGGAAGAGGCGTACAAAAAACTGGAGTTGCTGGTGAGCGTCGAGCTGGTGCGCAATGAAACCGCCAATCATGCGCACTATATTTTGCCCGGCACACATTTCGCTGAACGTCCCGATCTGCCATTCATGTTCTCTACCTTTTGTGGCTTGATGCCAAAGCCGTGGTTCCAGTTCACCGATGCATTAGTGTCGCCACCGGCCAAAGCGCGCAATGAATTATGGATATTGGTGCAGCTGGCGAATGCCTGCAATGCACCGCTGTATGGTTCACGCATTGTGCAAGTACTTTTCAATGCAGGTGGTTGGTTGAAAAAACTGCCCGTGCTGGGTAAAAAATTGCCGGAAGCGCAGGTTTTTCTGCTGGATCTTGTCGCGCATGCTGCAAAAGTCGGCTCGCTAAAATTCCTGCGCCGCGCACCGCATGGCATCCTGTTGAAAAATATTGAGAGCCACAACTACCTCGGCAAACGCGTGGTGACAAAAAACGGTCAGGTGCAACTGGCGCCGCCACTGTTTGTACAAACGGTGCAGCAACGCATTGCTGAATGTTTTGCAAAAGATAAAGAAGAAATTCACCAGCCGCTGTTTCGTCTGATCACCAAGCGCGAGCGCTTTACCCATAACAGCTGGGCACACAATCACGAAGCCTTTATCAAAGGCGAGCGCCATAGTAATTATCTGTATATGCATCCGCACGATGCAGAGCAACTGGGCTTGCAGCACGGGGAACACGCTACCGTGGCATCGCAAGCTGGTAGCGTAACCGTACCGGTACACCTGACGGATGACATGATGCCAGGTGCTGTGGCCTTACCGCACGGTTGGGGGCACCAGCATTATCAGGGGCAAAACACAGCCGTCACCACGACTGGGGTGAATGTGAATATCCTGACGGCTGATGGTGCAGATTCTATTGAACCGTTGTCGGGTATGACGCAGTTCAACGGCATTCGTGTGCGTATCAGCAAGGCAGCCTGAGTATTTTTTCTAAATAACCCGTTTCCTGATCGTCATGCTGAACTTGTCGCTGATACTGGGGCCTGGCTCATAAATAGTCTTGTAACGTTTGCCGGGTATTGCTGCGTTGAAATCGTAATAGCGCAACAGGCAAGCGACCGTCGACAGGAAAATACTTTCTGCCATAGCTGCGCCGAGACAGATATGCGGGCCGCGACCATACGGTGAAAAGGCGTAACGTGTTCTTTGTTCTACACGTGGCTCAAGAAAACGGTCGATATCAAATTTGTAAGGATCGCGAAAGATTTCCTGATCAAAGTGCGAGCTGGATGTGAAAAAGATGATCTGTTGCCCGGCGTTGACGTGATAGCCCTGGTAATCAAAATCTTTCGCTGCATGGCGCATGCTGGCAAACGCAATCGGGTAGTAGCGCAAGGTTTCCTGGCACACGCCGAACAGTGCAGGAATATGGCGCATGTGTTCCGGTGCTGGCAGTTGACCGCCGTTTGCTTCGCAGGCTGCGTCAACATCTGCGCGCACTCTGGCTATTAATTCTGGATCATTCAGCAGTTCATGAAATAGAAATGTCATGGCGTTGGCGAGTGTGTCGAGACCGGCAATAAATGGTAGCAGCAGAATGGGCACCAGCTCCGCCTCGTTGCGTGTTGGATCTGCATCCACACGTTTGATCACCATCGAGAACAGGCTGTCTTCGTCCAGATGTGAGCGCGCACGTTTTAATAATTCTCCGGCAAATGCTTTGACATTTTTTTCGTGGCGACGAAAAAACGGTAAGCGCATCACGAATCCAGGCCAGTTCTTTGCAGCTTTTACACTTAGCAACGTTCGCATCCACATAACGAGTGACTGTGAGAGTTCCGGTGGCAGCTGGAATATTTCGCCGGTAAACAGGAATGACAATTCACGTGTGATCAATGTTCGGCAGAACTGACGCACGGAAATCGGGTTGCCATGTGCAAATAGATCAGTGCAATCGCGCAGCACATCAAACATTTGCGACTGTTCGCTGTTGGCCACATCGCGTGAGATGTAGCGCTTCCACAGTCGGCGTTCATCGATATGGTCTTGTCCGTCGAGTGCGATCAACACATGTGGGCATTCCCAATAGTTGACAAGATCTTTCCAGTATTCCGCAGAGATGATGCAGTCTTTGCCTTCCTCGCTGAGAAAGCGGTTCACATCCGTGCCTGCCATCACCAGCATTTTCTGGTGGAAAATTTTCAGGAAGTACACCGGGCCACTTTCACGTGTCATCGCCACAAAGCCTTTCAATGGGTCGGGTATCAACCTGAAAAGACTGCCTATCAGTGGCAATCCTTTTGCGACAGGTATAGGACGGGACGATGTGCTGGCAGGATTCATGACAATTCACCTACTTATTGTTTATAGAGCCTATCATGGCAGAGAATGGGCTGATCATTTACCGGAACTGACGTCGATGCAACTGAGCCGCTTTACCGACTATGCCGTACGCGTACTGATTTATGCGGCGATGTTTCCCGAGCGTCTGGTGACGCTGCATGAGATGTCGGATTTCTACGATATCTCGCTGGCGCATCTGCGCAAGGTAGTGCATAAGCTGGGCAAGCTCGGCTACCTGAAAACCTATCGCGGCAAACATGGCGGTGTGCGTTTGCAGCGCTTGCCATCCGAGATCAACGTCGGGCAGGTTGTCGGTGAGTTTGAAGGCCGCAAACACATGATTGATTGCGTTGGCCTGCAATGCGTAGTGCTGCCTGCTTGCGGCTTGCCCGGGGTACTCAAGCGCGCCCAGCAGCTGTTCTATCAGGAGTTGGAAAAACACACACTGGCAGATGTCATCATCCTTGAGCGGATTCCCAAGGTGTTGGAAACCACCGCAAAAGCCCGTGGTGACCTGTCGGTCATCGCTAAAACCTGACGTGAATCAACAAACCCTCACTCTCTGTTGACTGGCGCTCGCTAAGATTTATTTTTTATATATCTTAACATCCGAGACCCTTACATCCCCCGGAGAGACCAGCTATGTTTTGTATCCAGTGCGAACAAACCCTCGTCAATGACAAAGCCACCGGTTGCCAGTTCAAGAAAGGCAAGTGTGGCAAAGAAGCAGAAACCGCAGACCTGCAAGACATCCTGATCTTCTTGCTGGAAGGCATTGGCCAGTACGCGCACCGTGCGCGTCAGTTGGGTGCGATCGATGTCGCAATCGACCGTTTTGTGCCGCCGGCGTTTTTCACCACATTGACCAATGTGAACTTTGACAGCGACCGTTTTATCAAACTGATTGCCGATGCCGAAAAAATCCGTGATCAGGCACGCGCCATGTATCTCGCCGCCTGTGAGAAAAAAGGCGTGCAGCCGGAACAACTCACCGGCGCTGCTGTTTTTACACCGGCAAAAACGCTGGATGGTCTGGTGGCGCAAGCAGCTGAAGCCAGCATCAAGCGCGATGATCCGGATGTGTTCGGCCTCAACTGTCTGGCGCTGTACGGTCTGAAAGGCACTGCCGCGTATTGCGAACACGCGATGATGCTGGGCAAAGAAAGTGAAGCAGTGTTTGGCAAATTTCATGAGTACTTGAGTTTTCTCGCCAGCAACCCGACCGACATCGGCCAGCTGCTCGACACCTGCCTGAAAATCGGTGAGATGAACCTGACAGTGATGGAGCTGCTCGACGCAGGTCACAACGACAATTTCGGCAATCCGGAACCGACACAGGTGCGTGTCACGCCGGTGCAAGGCAAGGCGATTCTTGTCAGTGGTCACGACATCGTTGACCTGTACAATTTGCTCAAGCAAACCGAAGGCAAGGGTGTGAATATCTACACCCACGGCGAAATGTTACCGGCGCACAGCTATCCAAAACTGAAACAGTTCAAGCATCTGGTCGGTAACTACGGCACCGCGTGGCAGAACCAGCAGGCAGAATTTGCTGCGTTTCCTGGCGCAATTCTGATGACGTCCAACTGCCTGATTGATCCGAATGTGAACGGTTATGGTGACCGCATTTTCACCACTGGTCCTGTCGGCTGGAAAGGGTTGCCGCACATCGAAGCGCCGGTTGGTGGGCAGAAAGATTATTCACAAGTGATTGACTGCGCGTTGCAACAACCGGGCTTTACTGAAGAGCAAATCGAACAGTTCATCACGATCGGGTTTGGTCGTCATGCGGTCATGAGCGTGGCAGACAAAGTGATTGATGCCGTGAAAGCAGGTGCTATCGAGCATTTCTTCCTGATCGGCGGTTGTGACGGCGCTGCACCTGGTCGCAACTACTATGCGGACTTCGCTACGCACGCACCGGACAGCACGGTGGTGATGACGCTGGGCTGTG
>DAOMGA010000128.1:0-5446 GCA_035430085.1 Pseudomonadales bacterium | reverse complement strand
GCGCGGTGATCAGCCGTGGTATTACCTCGATGATGGTGTCTACGGTATGTTCAGTGGTCGTATTTACGATCACGCACGTTATCCGTTGCATGTTTTTCGCAGTGGGCAAACGCTGCCGTCAGCGTTGGTTGGTCCAACGTGTGACAGCATCGACGTGATTGAGGAATCCATTGAATTGCCGGAGTTAGAAGTAGGTGATCTTGTTGTCGGTCAAATGATGGGCGCTTATACCGCCGCTACTGCTTCAACATTTAATTCATTGCCTATTCCGCGCATCGTTGTATTCGGTGAGCCCACGCGCTAGCTTTCGTAAAGATCACTAATTTCCAAAACAAAAATTTTTTTTCAGCCATTCTCGATATCTTTATCTGTTGCATAGGATTCGTGCAAATCCACCGGTTTATTTGCGCGTTTGCGCAAGCGGATATTGAGAGATTCAACTGCCATCGAGAAAGCCATCGCAAAATATACATAACCTTTAGGCACGTGATAGCCACTACCGTCTGCAATCAATACCACGCCTACCACCAACAAAAATGCCAATGCCAGCATCTTGATCGTAGGGTGCTCTTCAATAAATGCACCGATATACCCAGCAAATGCCATCATCAAGCCCACAGAAGCAACTACAGCGGCAATCATCACCGGAATCTGGTTGACCATGCCGACGGCAGTGATAATGGAATCTAGTGAGAACACCAGATCAATCACAATAATTTGCATAATGATGGCAAAAAAAGTGTTTTTTACAGTGCTGGATGTTTCACCTTCAATGCCTTCCAGCAGTTGATGGATTTCCTGTGTGCTTTTCCATAACAGGAATAAACCGCCGGCCAACAAAATAATATCGCGACCGGATATGCCGTGATCCATGACGCTGAAAATAGGTGTAGTCAGACCGGCAAGCCAGGCCAGTGTCATCAACAGGGCAATGCGCATGAACATGGCGAGAAACAGACCGATACGCCGCGCAATTTCGCGCTGTTCCTTCGGTAGTTTTTCCACCAGTATGGAAATAAAAATAATGTTGTCGATACCTAGCACCAGTTCAAGCGCGGTAAGTGTGAAAAAAGCCATCCATGCTTGGGGGTCGGTCAGGAGGTGAATCATGGTGCGTCAGAATCTCTATTAATCGAAGGGATGCATTATAGCGGCGCGCCAGATGTGGCGGGGAATAACCGGGCTTGCATCCAGCAAGTTATAGCTGTTGATTTATACAGTTCCAAGGTGTATAAATAAACAACTGTATGTATAAACAGGTTATGGTTATGAAAAAGATCATTCATTGTGATGCAGATTGCTTTTATGTATCCGTTGAGGAGCGTGATGACCCGTCTCTGCGCGGTCGCCCAGTGGCTGTAGGGGGCGATGCCGGTAGCCGTGGTGTTATTGCTACCTGTAATTATGAGGCGCGAGCCTACGGTGTACATTCAGCTATGCCTACATCCGTTGCCCTGCGTTTATGCCCTGATCTGATATTGTTGCCGGGTAATATGGCGAAATATCGTGAAGTATCGGAACAGATGCAGTCTATTTTCAGTCGTTTCACAGCAATTATTGAGCCTTTATCTTTGGATGAGGCCTATCTGGATGTTACAGAAGCGCCATTTTATAACGGCAGTGCCACCTTTATGGCTGAGGCCATTCGGCAGCAGGTAGCTCGTGAATTGGGTATTACCGTGTCTGCGGGAGTTGCGCCGAACAAGTTTCTGGCGAAAGTGGCGAGTGACTGGATGAAGCCTGACGGGTTATTTGTCTTGCCGCCAGCCAAGGTGGAGGAGTTTGTCGCTGCTTTGTCAGTTGCCCGTATTCCCGGTGTCGGGGAGGTGATGTTGAACCGCCTGCGCGGCTTGGGGATTGAAACCTGCGGGCAACTGCAGGCGTATAACAAAGTGGCGTTGTATCAACAGGTTGGTGCAATAGCTGAGCGACTGTTTGATTTTGCACAAGGTATTGATGAGCGTGCTGTCAAAAGCGAGAGCGTGCGTAAATCTCTCAGTGTTGAACATACTTACGTGTTTGATTTACCGGATCGTCAAACAGCGCGTGCACGACTGCCTGAGTTGTATGAAAAATTGAAACGCAGATTACAGACGCTGGAATCGCATTACAAAGTCATGTCGCCATTCATTAAGTTGAAATTTTGTGATTTTTCAGCAACAACACTGGAGCGAGGTTCGCTATTGCCCTCGCTGCCAGTGTTTGCATCTTTACTGGATATGGCTTACCAGCGAGGCCAGAAACCTGTCAGATTGATTGGCATTGGCGTCAATCTGGAAGAGCAGGGCGCCCAGCTGGCGATGTTCTAGTGTTGCTGGTTATTTACCTGCATCGATCGCTTGATAATATTCCATCAGGATTTTTGCTACTTCGGGGCGAGAAAACTCAGGCGGTGGCGCTAGTCCCTGTCCCAGCATCTGACGTACTTTGGTACCAGAGAGCGTAATGAAATCATCGGGGGTGTGATCAGGGGCTTCACGCATCATGACTACGCAATTCATCTTTTTGGAGAAAGCGGTATTGTCTGCGCGGAAAATTTCGATTTGTAATGCGCCTGCGGGCACGGATTCATCGAAAATTGTCTGCGCATCAAATGGACCATAATAATCGCCAACACCCGCATGGTCGCGTCCCACAATCAGGTAATTGGTGCCCATATTCTGACGGAAAATAGCATGTAATACCGCCTCGCGCGGACCAGCATAAAGCATGTCGAAACCGTAACCGGTAATCATCACAGTATTGGCAGGGAAATACACATCGACCATTTTGCGGATGCAGGCATCGCGCACATCAGCAGGAATGTCGCCGTCCTTGAGTTTGCCGAGCAGCATGTGTATCACAATGCCATCAGCGCCAAGGCGTTCTTGCGCCATGCGGCACAATTCTTCATGCGCACGGTGCATGGGATTACGCGTCTGGAATGCCACGACTTTTTTCCAGCCGCGTTTTTCTATTTCACTACGAATTTCGGTTGCTGTGCGAAAAGTATCTGGAAACTCTTCCGGGAAATAACTGTAGTTGAGTACCTGAATCGAGCCTGAAACCAGCAGGCGACCTGCGTTAAGAAATACGCTGACACCTGGATGTTTGTCATCCAGCGTGCCAAAGATTTTTTCAGCCATGAAACGCATTTGATCATCACTGGCTTCGTCGATAGCATCAACATTCATAATGGCTATCACAGGGTTGCCTTCCACATTGGGATCGCGCAGGGCAATGCGTTTTGCGCCGGCAATACCGGAAACATCTTTCACGACATTCACAATGGGTACTGGCCAGAACAGGCCCTCGGTGGTGTGCAATTTTTCAGCGACAGACAAACTGTCCGCCAGATTCATATAGCCGTTGAGTGGGGTGAAATAGCCTGCAGCCAACATAACTGCATTGCCGGCAGCCGCCGAACTAATCAGCAATGAAGGCAGTGTTGCGGCTTCAGCAGTCAGCTTTGCGCGTTCAGCGGCATCGGTAACATAGAGTGGCTTGAGTGTATCTGAGCCGTGTGGCTTGATCATGGACGGGTCTCCGGAATGTGGCTGAAAATAGAAATAGGCAATTAATGAAGATAAGCATGAATGAGCCGCATTATAACGGGCATGCAGAGGATTACCCACACTTGCTGGTACAATCCACGTCCCGAAGGAGCACATTACTCGTCCGATGAGCACACGTTTTTTCTATACATTCCTCAAGGATTTTGCCTGGCCGGTCATTGCCGGTATCGCGTTGGCGATGCTTTATCTGCAACACCAATCCGGGTCTGTGTCTGACCATTCAAATGATGCTTCGGCAATGGGTAGTAATGTTGGTCAGGCTCATTCTTATGCGGATGCCGTTGAGCGTGCGATGCCCGCGGTGGTGAATATTTATACCAAAAAAATTGTGCGCCGGATGCCGCTAGTCGACAACCCCTTGCTGCAACGATTTCTAGAGCGCAATGTACCCCAGCAGGAGCGAGTTGAAGGATCGCTCGGGTCTGGCGTTGTGGTACGCGAGGATGGTTACGTACTCACCAATCTGCATGTTATTGCCGATGCAGACGAGATCCTCGTCAGCTTGCATGATGGGCGTGATGCGCCCGCAAAAATTGTCGGTGTTGATCGCGAAACTGATCTGGCTGTACTGAAAATCGATTTGCCGGATTTGACGGTGATCAGTTTCGGTGACCCGCAACACACAAGGATTGGTGATGTGGTGTTGGCGATCGGTAATCCATTCGGTGTGGGGCAGACTGTGACGCAAGGCATTATTTCTGCTGCAGCCAGATACGGGTTGGAACTCAGCATTCAGGAAAACTATCTGCAAACAGATGCCGCTATTAATCAGGGTAATTCTGGTGGAGCCTTAATTGATACGGCAGGAAATTTACTCGGTATTAACACCGCCATCCAGAGTCCTACAGGTGGATCGGTGGGTATCGGTTATGCGATTCCTGCAGATACAGCCCGTAAAGTGCTGGATGATATTTTGCAATATGGACGTGTTGTGCGCGGTTGGATTGGCATTGAATCACAGGCTGTACCGGAATATTCCGCTATTAAAATGGGATTGGAAAAAGGGCAGGGACTCATGATACGCAGTGTTTATCGTGACGGACCGGCAGCGCAGGCGGGTCTGGAGCCCGGGGATATTATTACCCATATTGATAGTAAACCAGCTATGGCAACACGCTGGGGTATGAAACAGATAACGCATTCCCAGCCCGGTGAAAAAGTGGAATTGCGTTATTTGCGTGGCAGGCGCCCCCTGATGACTAAAGTAACTATCGGTGTCAGACCTGTCAGATAATCGCTATTTCAAAGAGAGGGGCAATCCTGCTGTCACGAGTGTGACGTGGTCGCAGAGGACTGCCAATGTTTGATGCAATCGTCCTGCTTCATCAACAAAGCGACGGGACAGTGGATCAGCAGCAACAATACCCATGCCCACTTCGTTGCTCACAAAAATGATATTTCCGGCAAGTTGTGGCATTGTTTCCATTAGTGCTGCATGTTCACGCTGAAAAATATTCTCTCCAGCCAGCAGGATATTGGTTAGCCACAGTGTCAGGCAATCCACCAGAATGCAGGTGTTTTCAGAGGAATGCTGTCGCAGTGCAGATGCCAGCATCAAAGGCTCTTCCACAGTGATCCATTGATCAATACGCGACGATTGATGATGTGCAATCCGCGCCCGCATCTCTTCGTCCAAGGCTTGTGCGGTGGCGATATAAACGAGCGATTTTCCGCTTTCCGCTGCAAGTGTTTCTGCAAATCGACTTTTGCCGGAGCGGGTGCCGCCCAGAATCAGTTGTTTCATATTATTCTTTCAAGCGTTTATATTTTATTCGCGTTGGCTGTTGATTGCCCATGCGCGTTTTATGGTCGGCTTCGTATTCAGTATACGTGCCTTCAAAAAATATAGCGCTACTGTCGCCTTCAAAAGCGAGGATGTGTGTACACACACG
>DAOMGA010000127.1:0-5465 GCA_035430085.1 Pseudomonadales bacterium | reverse complement strand
ATTCGTTGCCACATTATTTAATGCCGTATTGGTCTCTTCTGCGGTATGGCAATTGTCACGATCCAGATGGGCAATGTTGCTGGCTTTTTTTAGTTGGGGAGCAATGTATCGTTTTTCCGGCAGCTGGTATGAAGTGGCGCGAGTTGACAGTTTATGGAGTTGTTTTGTTATTGCGGCTGTCACTGCCTTGGTATTTTTCCGTACGAAAGGTTGGCAATGCTGTCTTTGGCTTGCTGTGTTCTGTTTGTGCCTTGCTGTTTTTACTAAACAGGCGACATTGATGTTGTTGCCATTTTTTGTCTTTGCGGTCTGGAGCTGGGCAGGATTTTCATTGGCATTGCGCTTCAGTCTGGTATTGATCCTGTTAGTCGGATTATTAGCCGCGTATATGCAGTGGACATCTGATGGCTGGTTTTATTTTTATACGATGGAGATGGGTAGGGGGCATAAATTTAATCCCGGGATCCCTATGAATTTTCTTCATGGCGACATCTTTCTGAATATGCCGATTTTTGTATTGCTGAGTTTGGGATTTACTTTGTTGTGTCAGCCATTGAAACGAGACATCTTGGCCTGGTCAAGTCTTTTTTCAGGTTTTATGGTAATGAGCCTGTTGTCACGCTGGTACGCTGGAGGCTACTTCAATGTTTTGATTCCATTGCATATGCTTTTACTGATTATGGGTATTTCTGGTTTTGCTGTCGGTTTGAAAAAATTGTATGCCAGTGACGCCGGTGTCTGGCGATATGCCCTGATGCCGTTACTCACGCTACTGTTGATGTTAAACATCGCCATCGGTTGGTTTAATCCGTCTGGTCAAATACCCACTGTAGCGGATCGCCAATGTGGTGATGCTATTGTGAATAGACTGTCAGCGGTAAAAGGTCAGGTGTGTATTTCCAAACATGGTTATCTGGCCTATCTGGCTGGAAAATCGTTTTGTGCTCATGAAGCATTTGCTGTGGATGTGTTTAATGGCAGCGATGCTGAGTTAGCCAGGAAATTGGTAGAAGAAACCTACCAGCGGATTGATACAGGTTACTATCAGGTTTTATTGCTGGATAATCAGGCGCAGTTTGCAGGGTATGGTGTGAATTTTGACAAGTTGCGTTATACCGCCACTGATCTGGATTGTCCTGCGGATAGTTTCTATCCGCTGATTCGTGGTCAAAGACCGTTGCACTGGCTGGAATACAATGGCTCGGCGATGGTTGATTTACGCGAGTCTGAAGTTAAATAGTTTAAAAACAGTTTAACAAGTTAATTGGCTGTTAGCGCCAGAAATTCAGAACGGGTTGCCGGGTTTGTCTGGAAAGCGCCCAGCATTGCTGATGTTTTCATCACTGAATTCTGCTTTTCAACACCGCGCATCATCATGCACATATGGCGTGCTTCAATAATCACACCAACACCCGCTGCGTGGGTAACGTCGCGAATCGTTGTGGCAATCTGTTTGGTCAGGTTTTCCTGGATCTGCAAACGTCGCGCATACATGTCAATAATTCGCGCCACTTTGGAAAGTCCGAGCACTTTACCTGTCGGAATATAGGCGACATGGCATTTGCCAATAAAAGGCAGCATGTGGTGTTCACACATCGAATACAGTTCGATATCTTTTACGAGCACCATTTCATTGCAATCGGAATCAAATAACGCGCCGTTGATAACTTCGTCCAGATTTTGATGGTAACCACGCGTCAAAAACTGGAATGCCTTGGCGGCACGCTCCGGTGTGTCACGGAGACCGTCACGGTTAAGATCTTCGCCAATATCCGTAATGATTTTTGCAAAAGCGTCTTGCATGGCTATGTCCTGCTTGATAGAGCTCTGGGTAGAAGGGCACAGTAAGGGAAGGGCGAGTTCAGGTAAAGTTTTACAGGCTATTTTTTCGGTAATTGCCTGCAGGTGATCATTGTGGGGTTTTTAACAATTAGAATAGGCGATAAGCAAATTTCGGCTGGATAATCGATGACTCTACAGGATTGGCTGCAGGCTACTGCCACACAAATCGATGCATCCGGTGTTTTTCTGGGGCATGGCACCGACAATAGTTGGGATGAAGCGTTGCATTTGACCTTGCCATTATTAGGGATAAGTTTTGATGCAAACCCTGCTGTGCTACAACGGGTGCTGAGTGCGGATGAGCAGGCGCTGCTCCAGTCTGCATTACAGCGTCGCATAGAAGGGCGTATTCCCACGCCGTACATTACCCGACAGGCCTGGTTTGGTGGTTTGCCGTTCTACGTTGATGAGCGCGTGCTGATTCCCCGTTCGCCGTTGGGCGAGTTGATTGAAGACGGTTTTTATCCATGGCTGCAGCACGAACCAGCACGGATTCTGGATCTCTGCTGCGGCAGTGCCTGTATTGCAATCGCGTGTGCTGTAGCCTTTCCTGGTGCATTGGTCGATGCCGCCGATATTTCGGTAGATGCGCTGGCAGTGGCCGCTGTGAATGTCGAACGTTACAAAGACGCAGGTGTCACATTGATCGAATCGGATCTTTTTGCCGGCATGTCTGCGCAGCGTTATGACGTGATAGTTTGTAACCCGCCTTATGTTGATGCAGATGATATGGCGAATCTGCCGGAGGAATACCGCCATGAACCGGTATTGGCCTTGGCATCCGGTTTTGATGGTCTCGATTTTACACGCCGGCTGTTGCGTGAGGCGGCAGACTATCTCACAGACAGCGGCATACTCATCGTCGAAGTGGGCAACAGTGCCGAAGCGTTGGAACAGGCATTTCCCACAGTGCCATTTATGTGGCTGGAATTTCAACGCGGTGGTGATGGTGTGTTTATGCTGACCGCCGCTGAATTACGTCAATACGCCAGTGTATTTCAGGTGTCGGCATGACGTTATTTGATGCCGACCATTGGGTGCAACTGTATTATCTGAGTGAGTGGACGATCAGGTTAGTGATGTTGATTTACGTGCCACAGCGTCGCAGCACTGCTGCCACGCGCACCTGGTTGCTTTTCATATTTCTTGTGCCATGGTTTGGATTAATTTTTTATATGTTTTTCGGACGCGTTTATGTTCCAAAACGCCGTATTGAAGAACAGGATCGGGCATCTCGCCATATTCGCAATATTCAACAGCAGCAGATGGCATCGCGTATTGATAAGGATTTGCGCCTGCCAGATTCCCTTGCATCTGCAGCTACACTCGCATCAACACTGGGTGATTTTCATGTGTTTGGTGGCAACCGCCTGGAGCTGTTATCGGAGTATGTTGTCTCGATAGACCGCTTGATCGCTGACATTGATGCGGCACAAAAACATGTCAATCTTCTCTATTATATTTTTGAAGCAGACCCAACCGGTGAGCGTGTCACCGATGCATTGGTTCGTGCGAGACAACGCGGTGTGCATTGTCGTGTGCTGATGGATGCGGTGGGATCAAAACGCGGACTGAAATATCTGGCGCCGAAGATGCGTGCCGTCGGTATCGAAGTACATGCCGCTTTGCCCGTGGGATTGTTGCGTCGCAATACAGCGCGTTTTGATTTGCGTAATCATAGGAAAATTGCAGTAATTGACGGGTTTGTCGGTTTTACAGGTTCGCAAAATATTGTCGATGCTATGTTTGTGCCGGATTATCCTAACGAAGAACTCGTAGTGCGCGTCACAGGTCCTGTAGTTGCGCAGTTACAAGCAGTTTTTCTTATGGATTATTTTATTGAGACCGGTGTAGTGGAGCAGAGCAAAACGCTGTTTCCCGAGTTGAATGTAACAGGTGCATCACCCGCACAAGTGGTTCCCAGTGGTCCAGGGTATCGTCGTGAAAACGGCCAGGAATTGATGATAGCACTGCTGTATGCAGCAAAAAAACGCGTCGTCATTACCACGCCTTATTTCGTGCCGGATGAAATTTTTCTTCAGGCATTGCGAGCAGCCACGCTGCGTGGAGTTGCAGTGCATCTGGTGTTGTCGAAACATTCCAATCAGCGCTTAACCCATTTGGCACAGTGTTCCTATTACGACAGCCTGCTGGAAGCAGGCGTGCGTGTTCATCTCTATAAGCCGAAGTTCCTTCACGCAAAGCATCTGACCATCGATGACAATATTGCATTTATTGGCTCAACCAATATCGATATCCGTTCATTTGCCTTGAATGCAGAAATAAATTTGCTGGCTTACGATGAGGCGGTAGTCCGCCAGTTACAGCTGATTCAGGAGCGCTATTTTGCGCATAGCGATTTACTGACAGAAGCAGAGTGGAGCCAGCGTTCGCTGGGCTTGCGTACCATACAGAACATCGCGCGGCTCGCGGATTCATTGCTATAAAGTATAATGAGCGCCATCACAGGGGAGCCACCATGTCCGGTAATACTTTCGGCAAGTTATTCACGGTAACCACCTTCGGCGAGAGTCATGGGGCTGCGTTAGGCTGCATTATTGATGGCTGCCCACCGGGTATGGCGCTGTGTGAAGCTGATTTACAGGCAGATCTGGATCGCCGTAAACCCGGCACATCCCGCTATACCACCCAGCGCAAGGAAGAGGATGCGGTACGCATCTTGTCTGGTGTGTTCGAAGGCAAGACTACCGGTACGCCGATTGGTCTGTTGATCGAGAATACTGATCAGCGTTCGAAAGATTACGGCAACATCAAGGACACTTTTCGTCCGGCACATGCCGATTACACCTACACACAAAAATACGGTTTCCGTGATTATCGTGGTGGCGGCCGTTCGTCGGCACGAGAAACTGCTATGCGTGTGGCAGCAGGTGCCGTGGCGAAAAAATATTTGCAGGAGCGTTATGGTGTAACCGTGCGCGGCTATTTGAGCCAACTCGGTCCGCTGGCGGTGGATTTCAAACAATGGGAGTCCGTCGAGCAGAATGCATTTTTCTGTCCTGATCCCGACAAAGTGCCAGAACTTGAAACTTACATGCAGCAGTTGATCAAGGATGGCGATTCTATCGGTGCAAAAATTACGGTGATCGCAGAAGGCTTGCCGCCGGGTTGGGGTGAGCCGATTTTTGATCGTCTGGATGCGGATATTGCGCATGGCATGATGAGTATCAACGCGGTGAAAGGTGTCGATATCGGTGCTGGATTTGCATCGGTGGCGCAGCGTGGCAGTGAACATCGTGATGAAATCACGCCGCAAGGTTTTCTATCCAATAATGCGGGTGGCATTCTCGGTGGAATTTCCAGTGGGCAGGATATTGTCGTCAATATTGCCCTGAAACCCACGTCGAGTCTGCATTTGCCAGGGCGCAGCATCGATGCACAAGGTAATGAGATTGAAGTGGTCACTAAAGGCAGGCATGATCCTTGCGTCGGCATTCGTGCAACGCCGATTGCAGAAGCGATGTTGGCGCTGGTGTTGATGGATCATGCCTTGCGTCATCGCGCACAAAATGCGGATGTGGTGATGCCCGCGCCAGTCATAGCTGCTCGCGCACCGGAATAAATCTGTATGCAAACCGGCACCTACTGGCGGTTGTCCGGTT
>DAOMGA010000126.1:0-5500 GCA_035430085.1 Pseudomonadales bacterium | reverse complement strand
GGTCTGGTTGCTGTCTTAGCCGGTGAGTATCAGGATCGGCAAGGCCGGCAGCACTGCCAACAGCTCCGGAATCAGCGGCAAGCTGGATTCCTGCGCCAGCTTGAGATCAAGGATAGCGTGAGTAAACCCCTGACCAGACAAGTGCGAACGCGCCTGAGCAAGATCAGTCGCCAGAGTGACGGTGTGCCCGCGTCGTTCCAGAGAGCGAGTCAGAACGCTGGCAAACACAGCGTCGTCTTCCACCAACAGGATATCCAAAGTCTCGTTCATCCAGCGCCCCCGATCGGCACGGCAATACGGGTCAGCGTTCCACCGTCCGCACGAGCTTGCAGCGACAATGTGCCACCGGCGCGTTCCAGACTGGCATGGGATAACAGCAATCCCAGCCCCATACCCTTCTCGCTCATCTTGATGCGACGACGTTGTTCCAGAACCTGTTGACCGATACCGGGACCATCGTCCTCGATTTCGATCACCAGTTCATGTCGATCCCAGCGAACCCCTACCTTCAGGCTTTCGCCCGCATCAGCCGCATTGTTCAACACATTGATGATCGCCTGCTCCACCGTCAGTGGCAGCAATGCGTCCAGATCCGGGCCGGCAACCACCGTAAATTCAGCCTGCACTTCAGGCCGCAGCACTTGCCAGTCACGCATCAGGCGCTCGACCAGTTTCGCTACGGGCAAGCGTCGATCACTGCCATCCTGATGCTCTCGGGCCGTATCCGCCAACTGACGCAAAGACTGCTGACACCGCTGCAACTGATCCGCCATCAACTGTAGATCACCCGCCAGCACAGGATTATCCCGATGATCCTGCTGCATATCCCCCAGCAATACCGACAAGCTCGACAAGGGCGTACCCAACTCGTGTGCGGTGCCAGCAGCCAGTGTTGCCACCGCCAGAATGTTCTCATCCATCAGCTGCTGTTCACGCAATCGATTGATGTCCTCACGCTGACGGCGCACGGTAGAGGCAATAGTGGCGACGAAATGGGTGATCAACAGCGCACTGATACCAAAATTGAGCCACATACCCAGCACATGCAGGCTGATGCCGGATGTTTGGTGGTGGTGCTCATGTGATGACATATCAGCGGGTGAAAGCGCATGTAACGGCAAGTAATACTTCAACAACAGGCTGTATGCCACCAGGCAACAAGCCGCCAGCAAGATCGTATAAGCGCGTGACAGCGTAGCCGCTGCTAATGCAATGGGTACCAGATAGTAGGAAACAAACGGATTGGTAGCGCCGCCCGCCACATACAAAATGCCAGACAGCACCAGGCAATCCACCAGCAACTGCGCAAAAAACTCACGCTCACCTGGCTCTGTAGCGATGTCATAGAATTTCAGCAATAAACCGTGGCTGGCAGCGATCACCAGTAACTGCACCACAGACAATCCCAGCAACATATACAGCTGTGGATCACTCAACCAACGGTGCGCCAGTAGCACAGTCAGTGTCTGCGCCAGCCATACCAGCGCACGCAACACCTGCAACTGCTGCAAATAGTAGACGGTATTGCGGGCTAGAAAGGCGGGATTGTCATTCATGGCGGCATTATAAGCCGAGGCACTGCCCATGCCCCTGCGCCAAATTGTCGCAGACGGCAACAACCGTACGCACTCCCGACAGGGCTACTGTCGGGAGTGCGAGTCTGTGATGGTAGGAAAATTAACGATGGGCCTTAGCTTTTTCTTTGTGGCGAATGAGCTGTCGGTTGAGCTTGTCCGCCAGACCATCAATGGCTGCGTACATATCGTCAGCCACTGAATCAGCAAACAGATCTGCACCGCGTACATGTAGACGGGCTTCTGCCTTCTGCACCAACTTGTCCACCGTCAAGGTCACGTCAGAACTGGTGATCTTGTCGTGATGGCGCTCCAGGCGATCGAGTTTGCTGACAACATATTCTTTGAGGGAAGGTGTAACGTCGAGATGATGACCACTAATATTCAACTGCATAAGACGCTCCTCTTGGTTTGAGTGCACTGCCTTGCAACTGTACGACAGCCAAAATGATAGTCAACAGATTTCATGGCAGCTGGTCTGAGTGTAGTCCTTATTTCAGGGCGTGGCGTGAAAAAAACGTTAATATTTTTAGTGTTCCCGTGTCGCCCGGAACTCGATATCCGGCCAGCGCTCCTGGGTCAGGCTGAGGTTCACACGGGTAGGCGCCAGATAGGTCAGGTGATCACCGCCGTCCAGCGCCAGATTTTCCGCAATTTTTGAACGGAATTCATCGAGCTTGCGAGGATCTTTTGCCGAGAGCCAGCGCGCTGTATAAATATTCACATGCTCGTACAAGCACTCTACCTTGTACTCATCTTTCAGGCGATAAGCCACCACTTCAAATTGCAATACGCCGACAGCACCGACAATCAAATCATTATTGTTCAATGGCATGAAAACTTGCACCGAGCCTTCTTCGGAAAGCTGCCGTAAGCCTTTCTGCAATTGTTTCGCTTTTAATGGATCTTTCAAACGGATGCGGCGAAATAATTCCGGCGCAAAATGCGGAATACCGGTGAAGCGTAAATTTTCACCATCGGTGAAAGTATCGCCGATCTGGATTGTGCCATGGTTGTGCAAGCCGATAATATCGCCAGCTAATGCCTCTTCCACCAGAACACGTTCACCCGCCATAAACGTGACGGCATCGGCGATACGAATATCTTTATCGATGCGAACATGGCGCATTTTCATACCCTGTGTGTATTGGCCAGAACAGATACGCATGAACGCAATGCGGTCACGGTGTTTCGGATCCATATTCGCCTGGATCTTGAACACAAAACCGGAAAATTTTTCTTCATGTGGATCAACACTGCGCGGCTCTGGCGCACCGTTCACTGCCGCTGAACGCGCCAATGGTATCGGCGCCCACTCCACAAAACCGTCCAGCATTTCACGCACACCGAAATTACCTAGCGCCGTCCCGAAAAACGCCGGAGTCAGATTGCCTGCCAGATATTCTTCCAGATCAAATTCATGCGCTGCACCACGCACAAGCTCAATCTCGGAGCGCACATCGTCTGCATAAGGACCCAACAATTTTGAAAATTCATCACTCTCGATACCCTGAATGCGAATATCGTCCGGAATCGTGTGACCAAAGCCTTGTTTGTAAATATGCACGGTGTCGGTATAGAGGTTGTAAACACCCTTGAATTCCTTACCCATGCCCAACGGCCAGTTGATCGGCGCCACTTTGATGTTCAGCACCGTTTCCACTTCGTCGAGCACTTCCATCGGATCGCGCACATCGCGATCCATCTTGTTCACAAACGTCAAGATCGGCGTGGTGCGCAAGCGGCACACTTCCATCAACTTGATAGTGCGATCTTCAACACCTTTTGCGCAATCAATCACCATCAACACCGAATCCACAGCAGTGAGTGTGCGGTAAGTGTCTTCCGAGAAATCTTCGTGCCCGGGCGTATCGAGCAGGTTCACCGTGCGCCCCTTGTACGGGAACTGCATCACCGATGAAGTCACCGAAATACCGCGCTCCTGCTCCATGCTCATCCAGTCGGATGTTGCATGCCTGTCACCTTTTTTGCCTTTCACCGAACCGGCAATCTGTATCGCCTGCCCGAACAACAGCAGCTTTTCAGTGATGGTGGTTTTGCCGGCATCCGGGTGGGAGATAATCGCAAAGGTACGGCGTTGATCGATTTCTTCTTTAAAACTCATAAAATTTCAAAACTCACAGATCGGCTTTAGGAGCAGCAGGCTTACGTTTTAATGTTGCTGAACCATCGCGTGGTTTATCACTAGCAGGTGCTGAGGCTTTTCTGGCCACGGGTTTCTTACCAGCATCTTTTTTAGCACCCGTTTTTTTATCCGACTCTTTCTTGTCGGTCTTTTTCTTTTTGCTACCGGCGGCTTTGCCGGATGCTTTCAGTTTTTTCGGTCCGTTGTAAGCGCCTTTCAATTCCTTGATAAAACGCTTCTCGAAATTTTGTTTCAGGTAACGCTCGATGCTGGACATCAAGTTCCATTCGTGCGGTCCGACCAAGGAAATTGCCAGCCCTTCATTGCCAGCGCGACCGGTGCGACCAATACGATGTACATAATCATCGCCTTTGCGCGGCATATCGAAGTTGATCACCATGTCCATGCCTTCAATATCCAGACCGCGCGCTGCAACGTCAGTGGCAATCAATACATTGATATGGCCCTGGTTCAAACGCGAGATCGCCTGCTTGCGATCTTTCTGATCTTTTTCACCGTGCAACACATACACTTTGGCTTTGCTGGTTCCCGCTTTATGCGCCGTCATGAACACGCCACCCAATCTGTCGGCCTGATCACGCGTATTGGTAAACACTATCGCTTTTTCATAGGTTTCATGGGTGAGCAACCACAACAACAGCCGTTCTTTGTGCTTCACGTCATCGGCAGTAATAATTTGCTGCGTGGTTTTGCTATTCAATTCACTCACGGGATTGAGGCGCAACACTTGCGGCTCACGCATCACTTCTTTAGCCAGTTCAAATAATGCACCGCCGCTGGTAGCGGAAAACAACAAGGTTTGACGATCCTTATTGCAACTATTCACCAGCTGTAATACCTCTTCACTGAATCCCATGTCGAGCATGCGATCCGCTTCATCGAGTATCAGAATTTCCAGATCAGTAAAATCCAGATTGTTGCCGCGCTGGTGTTCCAGCAAGCGACCGGGCGTACCGATCAGGATGTCCGGATTTTTGCGTATCGCTGCTGCCTGACGTTTGAAATCTTCGCCGCCGGTTATCAATGCCGCCTTGATGAAAGTAAATTGCGCCAGCAGTTCAACTTGTTGCAAGGTTTGCAGCGCCAGTTCACGGGTGGGCAACAGAATCAGGGCACGCGTGGCTGTGCGCGGCTTGGTGTCTTGCAGCAAGTGGTGCAACATCGGCAACACAAAGGCAGCCGTCTTTCCGCTGCCCGTCTGGGCTATCACACGCAAATCAGCCCCCTGCAAAGCGGGCGGAATTGCCACCTGCTGAACTGGTGTTGGCTCGGTAAAGCCTAGTTGGTCAATCGCCTTCAGCAGGCGTTCATGCAGGTTAAATGGAGTAAACACGGCGCGGTTTCAATCAATGGGAGACAGACCGACAGTGTAGCGGTTATCCGACCAGAACGTCATGAGCACACTCGCTGGCTCAGTGAATTATAGCTTCCAGAGCCTTTTTATCAGCCGCAAACTGCACCGCTGTTATTCTCATCTGATCCAGATCGATCACCGTGACCTGCTCTGGCTTACGGGGCAAGCTACGGACAACCACCCCGATCTCGTCAATCCAGATGAGGTAACTGCGTTTTTTCATCGCTGGCAGCGCCATCATGCTACGGATCACGGAGGGCATTTCACTAACATCGGTGATCGCCACAGCCTGCTGACTGTCCAGCAACGCCTGCCCGTTTTCTCCCAGCGCCGCCTTCAGTAACTTGCCGCCAGCCATATCGTGCGTGAAATAAATACGCCTGGTTGCTACACCAAGGGTGTGTT
>DAOMGA010000125.1:2755-5513 GCA_035430085.1 Pseudomonadales bacterium | reverse complement strand
TCCCGACACTGCTCGGCATTACCTTGCTGGTTTTTACACTGACACGTTTCGTACCCGGCGGCCCCATTGAGCGATTGATTACAGAAACACAATTAGCTAGCGCAGAAGGTGGCCACAGAGGCTCTCATACCAATACTGAAAATGGCACATTATCTGAAGAACAACTGGCAGTTTTAAAAGCCTATTACGGTTTTGATAAACCGGTATTGGTGAGTTATGCACAATGGCTCTGGCGCGTTATACATCTGGATCTCGGTTATTCCACACGCTATAACGAACCAGTGTGGGACACCGTTATTGCCCGCATTCCCTTATCATTATTTTATGGCGGCATCACACTGGTTTTGACGTATCTTGTTTGCATTCCACTCGGCATTGCAAAAGCCTTGCGCCATAACAGCCGGTTTGATCACATCACTTCTGCTCTGGTATTTCTAGGTTTTGCCATTCCTAATTATGTTTTGGGCATTATCCTGATTACCCTACTCGCATCGCACTGGGAAGTATTTCCACTGGGTGGATTTGCCAGTGATGATTTTGACGACTTCAATACTCTGGAAAAAATACGCGATATTTTTGATCATGCTGTGTTGCCCATTGCCACCTATATGGTGGGTAGCTTTGCCATTATGACCATGATTATGAAAAACAGCTTGCTGGATAATCTCGCCAGTGATTATGTACGAACTGCTATGGCCAAAGGCTTATCGTTTCGACAAGCAATATTTCGCCACGCACTGCGCAATAGCTTGATTCCATTGGCCACATCATTCGGTCAGGGAATTTCTATTATTTTGTCTGGTTCGTTTCTGGTTGAAACCATTTTTAATATTGACGGCATGGGTTTGCTGGGTTACGAATCATTGGTGGAACGGGATTACCCTGTGGTCATGGGATTGCTGGTTATTTCTTCCGTGCTGTTTCTGATCGGCAATATCCTGTCGGATCTTTGTGTAGCCATCATTGATCCACGTGTGAGGTTTGAATAATGAACCTCGGCATGACACTGCATCCTCAAACCCGCAAGCAATGGCAGCGTTTCCGCTCGATACGTCGCGGTTATTATTCAGCGATAGGATTTCTATTACTGGTACTGCTGAGTTGCGGCGCTGAAATGATTGCCAATAGTCGCGCACTGATCGTGCATTATGACAGGCATTATTATTTTCCCACTTATGGCGCAATCTTGCCCGGCACAACATTCGGGCAAGATTACCCGCATGAAACCAACTACCGCGACTTACAAAAAGAATTTTCTGAAAAAACCGACGCAGAAGATAAAAATAACTGGCTGCTGATGCCACCGATTCCATGGAATGCGTTTGAATCACATGCTGTAGAAGGCATTTATCCCCCGCTGGCACCATCATTACAATATCAACACTATCTCGGTACCGATGGCGCAGGCCGCGATATTGCCGCGCGCCTGTTGTACGGCTTTCGTCTCTCGATTGCTTTCAGCCTATTGTTGTTGGTATGCAATTACGCCATTGGCACGGTTATCGGGATTGCCATGGGATTTTATGGCGGAAAATTTGACCTCATCATGCAGCGCATCATCGAAATATGGTCTTCGGTTCCCACACTGTATGTCATCATGATTGTTGCTTCTATCCTGTTACCCAATTTCTGGATACTCCTCGGCATCATGGTATTTTTCGACTGGACAGCCATGACCTGGTACATGCGCACCGCCAGTTACAAGGAAAAAGCGCGTACGTATGTGTTGGCAGCGCGTGCACAAGGCGCTTCCGACTGGCGCATCATCACACAACACTTACTGCCCAATACACGCTCCCTGCTCATCACTTTTGCGCCTTTCTCAATTACTGGCGGCATCACTGCACTCACTGCACTGGATTATCTCGGTTTTGGCTTGCCGCCACCCACACCCAGTTGGGGAGAATTGTTGCGCGAAGGCGTTTCACGCATGGACAATGAATGGATTGTCGCTTCTGTCACATTATCGATGGTGACAATTCTTGTGATGGTGACATGGATAGGCGAAGCACTGCGTGAAGCATTCGACCCTAAAAAACATACGGTGTACCAATAATGTTGCGCCATTTATTGCTTTCATTGCTGTGTGTTTTTTACTTGTCCAGTTGCGGAGAAAAAACTGCAGTCACCACAGCTGCAGCAGCCCCCGTTAATCTCGCACCCTACCCGGCTTCTGCTACACCTCTGCCAACCGATCTGCAATGGCTCACCAATGATAGCGACCCGGAATTTTCTGACCCTGCCGCGCAACGCGGCGGCACTTTTCGTGAATCGATGTTGGGTTTTCCACTGACATTGCGTCTGGTTGGCCCGGATTCCAACGGCAGTTTCGCAAGCGTTATGCGCTCGCTGAGCATGAGTTTACTGGGGCGGCACCCGAATACCCGCAACCCCATTCCTGCGCTGGCAACACACTGGGCATTTGCTCCGGATCATAAAACGGTATATTTCAGACTGGATCCGGATGCGCGCTTCTCCGATGGAAAACCCGTTACCGCTGATGACTATGTATACACACTGGAATTCATGCGCTCGAAATTTATTGTCGCGCCTTTTTCTAACGAATACTTCACCACACAAATCAGTGATGTGATCAAGTTTGACGATCATACGATTGCCGTTGTATCCGGTGTAGCAAAGCCAGACGATGAATTACTGGAAGACATCAACATCAACCCGGTACCGCGACATTTCCATCAATTGAATGAAAACTGGGTGCGCGATTTTAACTGGCTACCAGAACCCGGCACAGCAGCTT
>DAOMGA010000125.1:0-2745 GCA_035430085.1 Pseudomonadales bacterium | reverse complement strand
GAAATACGAAAAGGCAAATATATACAGTTTGATCGTATCGATGACTGGTGGGCAAATAACAAACGTTATTATCGTCACCGCTTCAATCCCGAACACATTCTTATTAAAGTGATACGTGACCAGAATATTGCCTGGCAACATTTTGAAAAAGGCGAACTCGACAGCTTTGGTTTGACTCTGCCGGACTACTGGCATAACAAAGCCAGAGGTGAAGCGTTTGATAAAGGCTATATCCATAAAATCTGGTATTACAACGATGTAGTGCAACCAGCCCAGGGCTTATGGCTCAACATGGCAAAACCACCCCTTGATGATATTCGTGTGCGCGAGGCATTAGCCTATGCCATGGATTTTGACAAGGTCATCAATACCGTACTACACGGCGATTACAGCAGAATGCCAACCCACAACGTCGGCTACGGGGATTATGACAATAAATCGATCAAAGCACGTGGCTTTGACATTGCACATGCGGTGGCATTACTTGAAGCGGCTGGCTGGACTACTCTTGATAACGATGGCATCCGGCAAAAAAATGGGGAGCGCTTGTCACTCACTGTGAGTTACGGCAACCCTGTACACGGCGACCGCCTGGTTATCCTGAAAGAAGAAGCACGCAAGGCAGGCATCGAACTGCAATTGAAATCACTCGATAACTCTTCTTTTTTCAAACAGGTGCTGGAAAAAAATCACCAGATTGCATCACTGGGCTGGAGTGGCGGCGGATTATCGCCGGAATATCGCCAGTTCTATCATTCAGAAAATGCATTCAAGCCACAAACCAACAACATCGTCAATTTTTCTGATCCCGAAATGGATAAATTGATAGATGCTTATCGAGCAGAACTGGATCGCAACAAACGCATAGCAATGGCACACCGAATGGAACAGAAGGTCTACGACAGCGCTGCACTGATTCCCACATTTCAGGTGCCGTATTTCCGGGAAGCTTACTGGGCGTGGATAAAGTTACCGCAAGGCGTTTCTAAATATGCTACCCGCAGTAGCGATTCAGCGGTGGACGCAATGGATGCCGGTTTATTCTGGATAGATGTGGCTGAAAAAAACCGTATCCGCGAACTGCGCCGAGAAGGCAAACCCTTCTCTGAGCCTGTAACGCTTATCGACACCACATGGAAATAATGTGATGGATAACCTGCATACACGCCCTGCACCACTACTTGCCTTACGGCATGTCAGCGTCGACATCCAGACTGACGATCAGGACAAGCACGCCTTGCAGGATATTTCTTTTGAAGTAAAACACGGCGAGATACTGGCGCTAGTGGGTGAATCCGGTTCTGGTAAAAGCATTTGCGCCCAGAGCATTATGGGATTGTTGCCCAAGCCTGCCGCGCGAATCACTGCCGGGCATATTATTTTTGATGGTCAGGACATCACGCACAATCCTGCTCTACTGCAGACCCTGCGCGGCAAACGCATGGCGATGATATTTCAGGAACCAATGTCCGCACTGAATCCGGTTCAGAATATTGCTACGCAATTGGGTGAAGTATTTTCACTGCATTTCCCGGGCATGACCGATGAAAGCATCCGTCATGCCAGCCTGGAATTACTGACACAAGTCGGCGTTAGCGAACCCGAACAACGGCTAGCATCTTTTCCCCACCAACTCTCTGGCGGATTGTGCCAACGCGTGATGATCGCCATGGCATTGGCCGGCAAACCGGATTTACTGATTGCCGATGAACCCAGCACGGCACTGGATGTCAGCACCCAGCAACAATTATTGCTACTGCTGCAAAAACTACAAAAGCAAATGGGCTTGACGATTATTTTTATCACGCATGATCTGGCACTGGTGGCGCAATGGTGTCAACGTGTGGCAGTGTTACAACATGGAAGATTGTGTGAACTGGATACTACCGCCAATATTTTCTCCGCACCACAGCATCCTTATACACGTCAATTACTGGCAGCCACCTGTGATACGTCTATAGTAGAAAACATTGCTAAAAACCCAACCGTTTTGCTTTCTGTTCAGCACCTCTACAAACAATTTTCCACGCCAAAACCCTTTCTTGCACTGGCAAAACCACCGCGTCAGGTGTTGAAAGATATTTCCCTGGATATTCACGATGGTGAAATTGTAGCGCTAGTTGGCGAATCAGGATGTGGGAAAAGCACGCTCGGACGAGCAATACTCTTTCTTGACCCACCTGATAAGGGTGATATCTATTTCCAGGGAAAACTGCTCAATTCGCTGAGCCGGGAATCACTGCGACAGGTACGCAGCCAGCTACAGGTGATATTTCAGGATACCAATGACTCACTGGATCCCCGACAAACCATCAGTAAGATTCTGGCTGAGCCATTAGAAATTCACGGTGATATAAGCAGCGCTGATCGTGAAGCAAGAATCCGCGAATTGCTGGACATCGTAGAATTGCCCGCAGACAGCCTGAACCGTTTTCCACACGAATTTTCAGGTGGGCAGCGTCAACGTATCGGTATTGCCCGCGCCATTGCATTGAACCCCAAGCTGATTATTTGCGATGAAGCCGTATCAGCACTGGATGTCTCGACACAGAACCAGATTATTCAATTACTGTTGAAACTGAAATCACAAATGAATCTGGCCCTGTTATTCATCACGCATGATTTAAAAGTGGTCAAGCGCATCGCCGATCGCGTTTTCGTCATGCATGAAGGTTGCATTGTTGAGCATGGCAATACGCTGCAAATATTCGAACCCCCGTCACACCACGCTACACCAACTCTCGT
>DAOMGA010000124.1:0-5563 GCA_035430085.1 Pseudomonadales bacterium | reverse complement strand
TATCTGAATGAGATGTCGCAAATCATCCATAAGTATGGCGGCACCATAGACAAGTTTATCGGCGACGCCATTATGGTGTTTTACGGTGATCCTGTTTCGCGCGGCGCACAGGCAGATTGTCTGGCTTGTGTCTCCATGGCTATCGAAATGAAGAAGCACATGCGCATCATGCAACAGCATTGGGCAAACCAGAAAATTGAAACGCCACTGGAAATTCGCATGGGTATCAACACCGGTTACTGCACGGTGGGTAACTTTGGTACCGAACAGCGTCTGGATTACACCGTGCTGGGTACGGAGGTCAATCTGGCTAGCCGACTGGAAACGGCAGCGCCACCAGGTGAAATTCTTGTCTCGTATGAAACCTATATGCTGATCAAGGACGTCATCCTGTGTGAAGACAAGGGCGCTATCAATGTGAAGGGCTTCAGCCAGCCGGTACGTGTTTATACGGTAATCGATTTCCGCAAGAACGTAGGTGAGAAACAGTCGTATTTTGAACAGCGCGCCGATGGCTTCTCCATGTATCTTGATCTCGACAAGGTGAAGAACTATGACAGGGATCGTGTATTAAAGGCGCTGTTGACAGCCGCGACACGCATCAAGAACAAAGTGATGTGATATTGGTAGCAATTAGGATAAAGACTAAGCCCTGACGCTTTGTCCGTTTTTATTCGCTCCGTAAAGTCCTACAATGGCAGTCAGTTTCTGTTTCCTTGTGAGCTCACACCATGCTTGAAGTTGATATTACCGAATCCGCTCAGGAATACCTGTCTGAATTGCTGACCAAGCAAAATACGCCGGGTATTAGCGTGCGCATGTTTGTCAACGATCCCGGCACTTCACGTGCGGAAACCTGTATTGCCTATTGCCGTCCTGGCGAAGAGAAGGAAGGCGATGAGTTTGTTGAAATGAAACTTTTTCGCTGTTATTTCGACGGGCGCAGTATTCCCTACCTTAAAGATGCCAAAGTGGATTATTCGCCGGATCGCATGGGTGGACAGTTAACCATCAAGGCACCTAACGCCAAGATGCCGCAAGTCAGTGATGATAGCCCGCTAGCTGATAAAGTGAACTACGTGTTGTATAACGAAGTGAATCCGCAACTGGCTGCGCACAGTGGTGAAGTGTCACTCGAACGCATGGACGGCAATATCGCAGTGCTGAAATTTGGCGGTGGTTGTCAGGGCTGTGCTTCTGTTGATCTCACGCTGAAAGAAGGTGTCGAGAGAACCTTGCTGGAAAAAGTGCCAGGGCTCGAAGCGGTACACGATGTCACCGATCACACGGATCGCAGTCAGTCCTATTATTGAGGTCTGCGAGATAAAAACATTATCCCGCCAGTCTGTATTTGCCATCCTGATTGCAAGCATTCTGGCGGCGGCCGCGCTTTTCTATTTTTCCAATAAAGTTCACGATGTATACCGCGCCGGATATTTTGATCTGCCGTTGTATACCAAAGCTGCAACACATTACTGGCAAGACCAACCCGTATATGAACGCAGTGACGATTTGCTCGAGCGTTACAAACCGGGTGCGATTGTTTTCAAATTTCCCCCTACCTATCTTTTGCCTTTTTTGCCGTGGTTTGATGCTGCCGGTCAGTGGCACGCATGGTTTGCACCGGGATTGTCAATTTTTTATATCGCGTTTTATGGCATCACTATTGGTTTGATCTGCTGGTTGGTGCTGAATTGTTTTCCTGCTAAAACACAGCGGATTGATCGATCAACATCTATTCTTTTTGTGCTGTTCTCGATTGCATTTGCTTGTCTCTACATGCCTTTTTTTGTTGTTCTAGGCGGGACCAGTGGTGAAGCCTATATTATCGGTGTGGCGTTGATCGCCTTCCTGTGTATGCAACGAATGCCGTATCTGTCAGGTTGCATGCTGGTGTATCTTGGCTGTATCAAGTTGTATCCGTTTTTTTTTCTGGCATATCCATTGTTAACACGTCAGTGGCGCGTATTGCTGGGCGCGTTTGTCGGGTTCTTTTTGGTGGGTGGCGCTACGTTGTGGATATTTGGCGTCGATGAGGTTTTTTTCTATATCAGCAAGGTATTGCCTATTTTGCTGAGTGAACCGGTATCAGAAGACTGGACAGATGTTTTCAGGCACACAACAGGCAATCAGGGTATTGTAAAAATATTGGTTCAGTACGGCTGGTTGCCGAGCCGTTTGCCAGTCTGGTTGAATACTGTGCGGCTGCCGTTTGTTGTGATGATGGCGTGGTTATTGCTGCGGTTTAATGCACAACACAACAACAGTCAGTGGTCTTCGCTGTTGGGTTTTGCCTTGGTGATAGTCACGGCGCTGATCTGTTTGCCGAATGTTTTTTATTCCTATTTTATTTTCCTGATATTTCCATTGCTGGCGTTGGCAGGGTTTTTTAGTGCGAGGCAGAACAGGAAAGCATTATTGTTACTGGCCATATGCATGGCATGTTTTATGGTAGATGACGTATGGACATACGCACTCGCCGAACAATATGGTTTGCTGACTCCGCTGCCTGAATTGGTCGAGGCAGCGCAAACGAGAGGGATAACATTATATCTCTGGGAACATTTCCCTCTGTTTGCGGTATTGTCTGCTATGGGTAAGGCGACCCCGTTTATGCCGGTTATTTTATGGTGTTTTCTGGCAGTCGCCTTGATGAATGCCAGCGTTAACCGATACCAAACACCTGCTTCATAGCTTCGCGGCAGGTGCCGGTTCCCGGCAGTGAGATATCCAGAGTGTCAGCCAGATCCAGTGCGCTCGACAAATCTTTTATCGCGACAGCTTTGAAACCGGTCATGATCTCCGCAAAAGTTTTTTCATCGAACCCTCTCTTGGTATCAAACACCATTTTCATGTTGGGTGTCAGCACGCCGTTACCCGTGGTCACCTCCTTGAGCACATCCAGATTCAGGCCGGATGCTCTAGCCAGTTTCATGCCTTCATGCAGTGCCATCAATTCGATGTAGGTCATCAGGTTGTTGCACAGCTTCAGTTTCATACCGCTGCCTAACTCTCCTGCAAAAACTACTTTCTGTGCGGAAGTCATCATGTATTTTTCTACTTGCTGGATAACGGCTTCATCGCCGCCACACATGTAGTACAGCTGTTTACTCGCTGCGCCGTGTGCGCCACCGGTAATAGGGGCGTCAAAAACTGTGACATTTTTCCCGGCAGCGATTTCTGCCAGCTTGCGAATGGTGTCGATTTTCACGGTGCTGTGAACGGCAACAATCGTGCCGGGTTTTGCTGTGGCAAGAATGCCGTTTTCCCCGGTAAGTACATTAAAAGTGTCGGCATCATCACGCACGCAGATGCCGATATAATGACACTGGCTGGCGAGTTCAGCCGGGCTGCTGGCAGTGGTAGCACCTTGGCTGACCAGTTCTTCGCAGGCTTTGGGGTTGATATCGTAAACAACCGTCGGGAATTCACTCTTGGCGAGTTGAATAGCCATAGGTTTACCAATATTGCCGAGACCAATAAAACCAGTGCGTGTTACTGAAGACGATTGCGTCATGAAGGTATCCTGTAGCCAGTTAATCTGCCCGGTTACCCTAGCGGTAGCGGGGCATTTGGTCAAGCTGGCTTTACTATATGAAGGGTTGTGGAAAATACATGAATCAGCAAAACAAACAAGACAGTGCCGGTGAAAAGCAATTCAAGCACAACCTCGGCCGCGACCTGTCTTTTCTCAGCAGGGAGCTATCGCGCAGCCTGATGCAAAAAAGTGTGGCGCGCGGTCACGATGGTCTGAAACTGAACTGGGATACCGTATTTCTGAATCTGGATTTTCGTGAAGGGTCACGTGTGGTGGATCTGGCGCAAATTAATGGTCTGACCAAACAGGCGATGAGCCAGATTGTGGCGGAGATTGAACAGCAGGGCTATATCACCAAGCAAGATGATCCGAATGATGGTCGGGCGCGAAAAATAAAATTAACCGCCAAAGGGAAAAAAATGATCCAGGATTCCATGGACGCTTATGGCGAACTGGAAGCTGAATATGAAGCCCTGATAGGACGAGAACAACTCGACACGCTCAAAAATATTGTTTCTGAGCTGGTTATGGCGCGCCGTCAAGAATCTCTTTGAAGCCGGATGGTGTATGGCGACCAAAACAGATTGTCTCTAACGTACCCACGCCCACTTTGTCACCCATGCGTGCGGTAACCACCTGATGCACGTGGATATGTTTGTAATCAAGTTTATCCAGTTCAGAAAGTTTCCAGGATTCAGCAGCCACCACTTCTTCACCTTTCCAGCAACCGTGTCCCCATTGCGGGTGCTGGTAGCCGATAGCAAGCATCTGGAAATCCACCAGCGGTTTTAATTCAATAATATTCTCGCCGACTGTAACGGTTGCACCTTTTGCGCGGCGTGTACCGGAAATCCAGTCAATTTTGTGCCCCATTTTTTTCTGATGTTGAACGCCGCTATCTTCGCCATCTGGAATGGCATTCATGTCGCTATAAACAGGCACAATACTCGCGCCTTCTTGTGTCGGTTTGCCATCTCGATCCTGAAATGTGGCGTAGTGCGTGCAGCAGTCATCAAAATGCATCGGAGCCCATACCCAGTACACACCGGGCTCGCCATTCAATAAGCCGGGTGCGCCAGCTTCCGGTTCGCCGATAGGGCGCCAGCCCCAGGATTTATCACGTGTGCCGTAAGTGGTGGCCATATTCACTTCAGTGCGTTGACCATTGATGGTGAAGTGGCCGCTCCAGAAGCCGAATTGTGTGAAGCGCGTGGTGTTCATGATAGTGCGAATGCCTTCGCTCATCAGATTCTTGTCTTCCCGCACTGGTGCTGAGCGCGCATGAAACAGTAAATCACATTCGATACCGGTTTCATTTGCTGCAATGTGTAGACGAATTTTGCGCATCGGTTCGATCACTTCAACGCTGAACGGGCCGGATTTTGTTTGTGTTCTGTCGAGTGGTGCGCGCCGTGAGGTATGGAATGCGTGTTGTATGCCATCCACAACCACGCTGAAGTGGCCGTCCATCACATGGCGGTTGGGGTAAATGCCTAGGCCAGCTTCAAAAATAAACGCACCTTTCTGATCAAAACCGTTGAACCAGTAACGATCATAAAAATTACGATCCGACGTGACAGGCTGTGCGAGCGGTTCGGTGGTCTGGTGTACGCAGTAATCGTCAAAGCGAGTCAGCATGATAGCTCTCCAAAATAGTTATCCGATTGTTATATGTTGTTGATCAGGCAGACACCGCGACACGAATCAGTTGCTTGTTTTTTCGTGATGTACGTTCTGTCAGATCGTTCACCAGCGGTGATAATTCAGCGGCGTTATAAGATTGTGCAATGTGTGATGGATCAACTTCACCATAGAGTGTGCTGCGGTGCTGTGGATGGCGACCGGCAGCGGTAATCATCGCATCCAGATTTTCCGGTGAGTTTTCCTGACCATGAGTGGCGCCAGCAGCACGCGTGATACTTTCGTTCATCAGGGTGCCTCCGAGATCATTCACGCCGGCGGACAGACAGGCCTGCACACCGCGATTGCCGAGTTTCACCCATGATGCCTGGATGTTTTTGATAT
>DAOMGA010000123.1:0-5593 GCA_035430085.1 Pseudomonadales bacterium | reverse complement strand
AGCAAGGGACTGAAAATCCCTGTGTCCACAGTTCGATTCTGTGTCTGGCCACCATTTTTCACCCACCCGTTTTATTGATTAGCAGCACCCTTCGTTATACGATTACACCTTGGTTTTATTCGACCATCAGGCAGCGCTAGCTGCCTGTTTTTGTTTTAGCCCACGCGGCTTTGGTCAGGATACAGGTTTATGACATACGCTCTGATGAACACTTACGGGACACGCACACTCAATTTTGTACGTGGCGAAGGCGTTTGGCTGTTTGATGCACAAGACAAGCGTTATCTGGATGCCATCAGCGGCATCGCTGTTTGCGGCCTGGGTCACTCCCATCCCGTTGTAGCAGCAACCATCGCCAAGCAAGCCGCGACATTGGTGCACACCTCCAATCTTTACAATATTCCCCAACAAGAAAAATTGGGTGAAACACTGTGCCAACTATCCGGCATGGACAAAGTTTTTTTTGGTAATTCCGGGGCAGAAGCCAACGAATGCGCCATCAAGTTGGCACGCTTTTATGGCCACAGTAAGGCGATAGAGAATCCAGTAATTATTGTGATGGAAAACTCCTTTCACGGCCGGACACTCGCAACCCTTACCGCCACTGGCAACCGCAAAGTACAAGCAGGCTTTGAACCATTAGTGCAAGGTTTTGTGCGCGCACCGTATGGTGATGTAGAAGCGATCACCACTATCGCCACCAACAATCCGAATGTTGTCGCCGTATTAGTCGAGCCAATACAAGGCGAAGGTGGCGTCAATATTCCTGCAGATGATTATCTGAACCGCTTACGTGAAATATGCAGCCAGCATGACTGGTTACTGATGCTGGATGAAGTGCAAACAGGCAACGGTCGTACCGGGAAATATTTCGCTTATCAGCACAATGGCATTCTTCCGGATGTTGTCACCACCGCCAAAGGATTGGGCAACGGCTTTCCCATTGGCGCATGTCTGGCAAAAGGCATAGCCGCTGAACTGTTTCAGCCGGGCAATCACGGCTCTACTTATGGTGGAAGCCCGTTAGCCTGCGCCACAGCACAATCCGTGGTGGACATATTACTAAAAGAAAATCTCATCGAGCGCGCAGCAAATCTAGGCGCTCAACTGCTGGAAGATTTTGAAAAGGAACTGGCAAGTTGTGACCGTGTTGTGGCAATTCGCGGCAAAGGGCTCATGATCGGCATTGAACTGAAACAGGAGTGCCCCAACCTGGTAAGTGATGCAGCAGCACAAGGATTATTGATTAACGTTACAGCTGGAAAGGTCGTACGCTTGCTACCACCACTGGTCTTATCCGACACTGATGTTTCATTTCTGGTTACTACATTGTGTAATCTTATCCGCCAGTCTGCTTAAGTAGAATAACTCAAGAAGAAAAAACCATGACTATCCGCCACTTCCTGACTTTACTTGATTTTACAGCTGATGAATTACACGCGGTTATCTCACGCTCCGTCGCGATGAAGGCGGAGCATTATGCCGGGAATGATTCACAGATTTTCCGCAACAAAGTATTGGGAATGATTTTCGAAAAATCATCTACCCGCACACGCGTATCTTTTGAAGCCGGCATGGCTCAATTGGGTGGTCACGCATTATTTCTGTCACCACGCGACACCCAACTCGGTCGTGGTGAGCCAATAGAAGATTCTGCACGTGTACTGTCACGCATGGTGGATATCATCATGATCCGCACATTCGCGCACGATCTGGTAGAACGCTTCGCGCAATACTCGCGCGTACCTGTCATCAACGCACTCACAGACGACTTTCATCCCTGTCAGGTCTTGGCAGACATACAGACTTATATTGAACAACGCGGAGATATCAGCGGCAAAACAGTTGCATGGATTGGCGATGGCAACAATATGTGCCAAACATGGATACATGCTGCCGCGCGATTTAATTTCACTTTGCGTATTGCTTGCCCGGCTGGTTTTGAACCGTCTACTGAGTTACTGGAACATTACAAAGCACATATCGAAATTGGCAATGACATCAAGCTTGCAGTAAAAAATGCTGATCTTGTCACCACAGATGTATGGGCATCCATGGGACAAGAAGACGAGCAAAGGGAACGCTTACATCGCTTTCAAGGTTATCAGGTCAACCCACCGCTCATGGATTTAGCAAAGCCAGATGCACTGTTTATGCACTGCTTGCCTGCACATCGCGGGGAGGAAGTGAGCCATGACATGCTGGACGATCCACGCTCTGTTGTCTGGGACGAAGCAGAGAATCGCCTGCACGTGCAAAAAGCGTTAATGACTTTTCTGCTGGAAATCAATGTCCTGTAACAAATCAATGTCCCGAAAAATACCGTCATCTGATACAGACAAATAAATGATCGATTCCGGATTACGTTGCAACACAGAACGAGCGCCGGAATCACCTTGCAGCAATCCAATCTCCTGAAAAAAACACCGTGCAAACATTACTGGATGCCCGTTTCGTTGCCGACCATCACTATCCACACAAACGGGCACAATGATCCTGTCTGAACTAAATGCATCAACAACAGCATGCACGGTTTTCGATTGCACATAGGGCATATCTGCCAACATCACCAACACGCCATCAGATTTCCGGGAAACAGATTTCACAGCGACAGCAAGATTGCTGCCTATGCCAGCCTCAGGATAATCCAGTAATAAAGTCCTGATACGCGAATCCGTAAAAAAGTTACCCAACAACTTCGGCAAGTTATTACGATCACTTTGCTTCATCACCACCGTGACAGAACTCACTGCATCTACCATTGTGGCTATCACATGCTGCAGCATTGACCTGCCATCTATTGCGTGAAGCCGCTTATCGCCACCAAAACGCAAAGAATTTCCTGCCGCAAGCAGAATGGCATCAATTTGCGGCAGCGGATTTTTCACGGGGATTTTCCGGCGCGTACTGCTGTTAATTGCGCCAAGACAGATACAGCAATTTCCATTGGCGTTTTACTACCCGTATCAAGACCTATCGGTGCATGCAATCGCTGAAGTTTCTCTGATGTCACATCAAGTAATTGCAAACGAGCACGACGATTACTGGATGTGCGTAATGAACCCATTGCACCTATATAAAACGCTTGCGTATTAAATGCTTCCATCAAGGCCATATCATCAATACGTGGATCGTGTGTCAATGCAAGAATAGCGCAGCGTTCATCATCGCCGTATTCCCGCACAGCATCATCGGGCAGCTTAGATAATAGTGTTACACCAGCCACATCCCAGCGAGCCCTTGCATCCGAACGCGGATCACAAACCAATATTTCATAATCCAGCAATAAAGCTAATTGCGCTACGGCGCGTGATACTTCGCTAATTCCTATCAATAACAATCGATAGGGCGGCCCCAAAATCTGATTAATTCCAATGAGATTGCCAAGTTCATTTTCATTCACTTCCAATATTGGAGCACTATCAACAGGCTCGGCAACCAGGAATTTTTCCGGACTAAAATGACGTTGCACAGCAATACGCCGACGCTTGACCAGTGCATCCACAATGAGCGGCATCGCATCATGCCATGCAGTTTTCTGCTGCAATCGCTCTATGCTGACATCCAGCACACCGCCACAAGGCAAATAAAAGCGCTCTGTTTCATCAGTTGTGGAACCATAACGAATGCGAGACAGCGAGGAAGAAAATTCACCCGCCACGATTCTTGTAATCAGGTTTTCTTCAACACAACCGCCCGATAGTGAACCAATAAATTCACCACGGGCAGTGCACGCCAGAAGCGATCCACGGGGGCGCGGAGATGAACCCCAGGTATCGAGTACTGTACACATCCATACCGTTTCTGATTGATCCAACCAACGCTGGACAGCCTGAAAAATATCTAGATCACGCATTTAATTTAAGCGGCAGATCACGCAATCGTTTACCTGTTGCGGCAAAAATTGCGTTTGCCACCGCTGGCGCCACAGGCGGCACCGCCACTTCACCAATCCCACCAGGCTTATTGGTACTCGGTACTATAAATGCAGCAATGACAGGCGACTCATTCATACGTAACACAGGTAAATCATGGAAATTACTTTGTGCACAGGCACCATCAACAATATCGACACCGTTTTTCATAACGGCAGTCAAACCATAAATAGCACCACCTTCCATTTGCGCTATTACTTGATCCGGGTTTATCACCAGCCCACAATCAACCGCTATTACTAAACGTTTTACAGCATATTGATCTCCAGTGACCAGCACATCAGCCACGATAGCTACAACCGAACCAAAAGATTCGTGCACTGCAACACCACGCCCGAAACCTGCAATGCGCGGCATGATATTCCATCTGGATTTTTCTACTGCAAGATTCAATACCGCTAAATGGCGAGGACTGTCTTTCAAATACTCTCGACGAAAATCGACCGGATCTTTTTTAACGGCATGCGCCAGTTCATCAACAAAACCTTCCACTGCAAATGCATTGAAAGAATGACTGACTGAACGCCAGAAGCCCGTCGGAATGCCTGCATCATAATGAACCAGACCTGCTTTTCGATTGCTAATGGCGTAGGGAATATTTGTTCCTTCGCCCATAGAGATGTCATAAGCCGGGACAAAATCAGCAACATTCTGACCAATACCGCGCGCTATTTTTTCCGGAACCCACGATGGTAACATCGCATGCATCAGGTCAACACCAAAACCACTCAACACACTGGTGCTGACAAAATCGTGATGCCAGCCTACTACTACATTGGCACTAGCGTCTATTGCTGCACGCAATTTGTGATACGACGTTGGACGATAATAATCGTGCTGCATATCATCTTCCCGCGACCACATCAATTTCACAGGCACGCCAGGTTGCTGTACCGCAATCGCCGCCGCTTCGCCGGCAAAATCTACATAGCCGCGACGACCAAAACCGCCACCCAGGAATGTACTTTCGACAACAATGCTTTCCTGCGGCACGCCAGTAAAATGCGATGCCACTGCGCGAGCGATATCCGCTGTTTGTGTCGGCGCCCACAGTGATAACTGGCCATTAGAAAATAGCGCGGTACAGTTTTGCGGCTCCATTGGGCTATGATGGAAAAACGGCGCAGAATATTCTGCTTCCACGACGCTGGCTGCGTCAGCCAGCACCTTCCCGACATCACCTTCATCCATAATAGAAAAAGGTTTCTCGGCATTTGCCAATGCATTTTTCTGGGATTGTAAAATAGTTGCAGTATCAAGCCCAGCCAACGGCCCTTTATTCCACTCGACGACCAATTGACCTGCAGCTTTACGCGCCTGCCAATATCCGTCTGCCACAATGGCAACGCCACTGTGAATGGCAAACACGTCTTTGACACCCTTCGCGCCAGCCACGGAATTTTTATCAAACGATATTAATTTTCCACCAAATTGCGGGCAACGCACGACTACCGCCACTTTCATATCCGGCAATTGCACATCCACGCCGAACTGCGTTTTACCTTGCACTTTATCCGCACTATCAAAACGCTGCAGCGATTTTCCCACCCAGCGATAATCTTCCGGTTTCTTTAATGCAATGGTCGAAGGCGCAGTTTGTTGTGCGGCTTGTATGGCCAGCTCTCCATAACTACTACGCCGCTGACCATCCGGGTGAA
>DAOMGA010000122.1:0-5627 GCA_035430085.1 Pseudomonadales bacterium | reverse complement strand
CGCTCAGCAATAAGCTGGTGGTCTGTCCCGGAATAAAAAAACCGACCCATGGGTCGGTTTTTTTATGGGCGTAAACCGTCCTTCCGCAAACATTGCAGCAGTGCAGCAATAGCAAATCCGATAAACGCGACCAACGTCCATTCAGGAATGCTGAAGCCGAGAAACGTCCAGCCAATCTCGGCGCAATTACCATCGCCCATGAACAATAGCTGTACGGCTTGCTGGAAAGGAAAATTTTCGAACATATAGCTGAGCCCCGGGCCGCAAGCGGGAACCTGGTCTTCCGGCAAATGCTGGATCCATACATGCCGTCCGGCAACAATGCCGCCACCGCTAGCTGCGAGCAGGATCAATGCACTCCAGATGCGTCTGCCAGTGGAGGCTGGATTATGCAGTGCTGCCGCCAACGCAAGCACGCCAATCGCGATAACAAAAATGCGCTGTGTAATGCACAAAGGGCAAGGGTGTTCGCCGAGAAAGTGTTGCAGGTAAAGTGCAAATGCGATCAGTCCTGCGCTAGCCGCTGCCATGCAACAGAATAATCCGCGTATGGAGAATGCTATGTGAAGAATGGAGCCGTCATTGACAGTTTTCATGTTGGGTCTCTCAGGGTGCCGGAAGGGGCAAAGGCAGAGCATCGGTATGGTGTGCTGCAATTTTCTGTATCCACTGCCGTGCTTTCTCGTGTTCTCCTAAGGCCTGTAACAGCTGCACAAGTTCCCGTGCTGCGACTTCATCTTTTTGTCTTTTCAGATACGTTTCGTAATAGTCACGTGCTTTAGCCCACAGTTGGTTGCGTTGGCAAATGTGCGCCAGCGTGAGTAACAGATGAGAATCTTCGGCGTGTTCTTTCAGCCATTTTTCAGCTGTTAACAATTGTTTGACGGCATCTTGTCCTTGCGCTTGACCGTAGAGCATGACCCAGTCTGGGCGCCATTGCCGGTTGAGTTGCTTGCGTAGCAATTCCTCAGCGGCAACGCCGTCGCCATGGCTGATCTGCAAACGGCAGAATTCGGTAATCAACGCCGCATCCTGCAAAGGCTTTTGGCGGTGTTGCTGCTTCAGCATCTGTAGAACTTTTTCAGAATCACCGCGTAGACGATAACTGTCTACCAGTAATTTCTGCAAGTAAGCGTGGCGTGGGTGTTCAGCAGACAATGTCTCCAGAATATCGTGCGCTTTTTCGGGCACGCCGGCTTTTTGTAATAGCCTGGCTTGATAGATGCCGATGGGCACCTGATTATCGGGTAACAATTCTTCAGCTTTGCGAATCAGCATTTCGGCGCTGGCGAGATCATCATTTTCGACACGCGCATCCGCGGCCAATAAATAATTCAATGCAGCATTGCCGGATTTGTTGCCGGCTTTTTGCAAATCGCGGCTGGCAGCTGTCCAGTTACCTTCCAGCAGTGATAAATAACCGCGCAAGGTGAGATCGTGCACTTGTCGTTGCGCACGACGATCCAGCCAGCGGTTCATGCGTTTGGGCGCCAGGAACACCGCTTGTAGAACCCGTGCAAGGTAATAGCTGGCCATAGTGAAAACCAGCATGGATGCTATAACAAACCACAAAGGCATTTCGACCGTGGTCTGTCCGAAAACCAGTACAACAAAACTGTCATCGAGTGCGATCGCATGCAACAACAATGGCAAGCCGATGAGACCTGCGACAAATAGCAAAATCCAGCGACGCATTACGGCATCACCTCGACGGCATCCGCGCCATCTTCATCGCCTAGCATCAAGGCTTTGCGAATATCGTCAGCGCGCTGTTCGATTAATTTTTGCACAATGCGCAAGGAATCAGAAATATCCGGCATTTCCGGCGCAATATTGATACGCATTAATTCCTGTGTTTCGGCCAACCATGCAGCGACTACCGGATCGTTGGTCTGACAATATTGGTTGACCCAGGCGAATGCGCGTCCGAGATTGCTGGCATATGTTTCCTGTTGTGATTGCAACAGACCCAGTTGCGCCTGCACGAGCGCCAGTTGCAGATTCTGCGATAAATACAATTGTTGTTCTGGCGGTAATAAAGGTTCAACGGGTTGATCGTAATGGCGAATGCGCACAATGGATAACAGGCGTTGCCATAAGATATCGGCATAGCTGCTGACGGATTCATCACTTATTGGCGTGTCATCCGCTGCCTGTAAGAAACGGTTGTCGCTGGTCAACATGCCGACCTGCGATGACAGTGCTTGCAGGCGCAAATAAATACCGTCGTGATCGACCCTTGGCACTTTGCGCAACTCGGCGCGGTCATTGGCGATGGCACTGCGAATGGGTAACAAGCCAGGATCTTTCTGTTGAATCAGTGCGCCATCTGCCGAAGCCAATAACAAATCCGCCGTGTCGGCGTCGCGGGTAATAAACAAACGCTGATGCGCTTGCTTCAATAAAAACTCGGCTTCAGCCAAACGCCAGTAACTGGTGTCGATACGATCAAGCCCGCGCAGCTTTTCGCTGTTTTCTTTTAAAATGTCATTGGTCTGTTGCCGAAAACGTTTTGCACTGGCAATTTGTTCATCCAGTTCTGTTTTCAATTCGCCAGTTTGCGCAGTTTGTTGCTTTAACATTTCCTGCTGCACAATTTGTTCGCGCCCGGCCATATCCAGTTGTCGCCATAACCACACGCCGCCCGCAGCCGTGGCGAGATTGCATAAAAACAATATCAGCAATGCGCCGCGTGTGAGCCAGGTCGTATGCGGCTTCACCACAATATTTTCTACTGCAGAAACAGGCAAAACGGGAGCTGGCAGAGTGACAGAGTTGTTTGTGTTGTCGCTGTTGTTTGTCGTGGCGTGTGTGATGTCAGTCATGACGAATACCAGTGGGTGCAGCGTGAAGAGTGATAGTGTGAAGCATAGCGTTATCGGTGGCGTCATTCGCCGTAATTATGTGTGCGAAGCCTGCGGCAGTGGCAGCGCGTGTTACCCGTTCGCCAGGGACTACCAACGTCAGATTATCACGCAAGCTTGCAGCGGGATCGACAGCCTGCAGATGTTTCAGTGTCTCGATACTGTTGATGCAGATCAGCGCTGTGCGATTTTGTAAGTCGCTCAACCACTTTGTCCAGTGTGCGGCTGCTTCTGCAGGCAGTTGCCGGCGATACAGCTCGCAGTAATCCACAGTAGCATTGCGTTCGCGCAAGGTCTGCGCCAGCGTTTCGCGCCCGCCAAGACCGCGAAATACCAGACAGTGCTGTCCGCTAACCTGTTGCAGTGCAGGCAGCGCCAACAGACCTTCGCTGTTCATTTGTTGCGGGCTTGTCGCGCTAATGCCGTGTGCGGCGAGAAATGCTGTGGTGGCACTACCGATGGCGAATACCTGGATATGTGCAGGCCAGACAAGGTTGCGTTCGGCCATCGCTTGCAAGGTTTGCTCTGCTGCATTCTGGCTGATGAAAATCGCCAGCTGGCATTGTTGCAAGTCGTGAAGTTGTCTATCGATTTTCTGACACTGTGTTGGCGCATCCAGCGGATCAATGGCCAGCAGCGGAATCGCCACCACGTTTGCGCCCTGTGCCTGCAGTTGTTGCACCAGTGCATCGTTCTGGCGAGCCGGGCGTGTCACGACCACCGTGAATCCAGCCAGCGGTGTTTCAGTCATCGCCCGTGCCATGTTTGCCGTGCTGTTCGTGTACCTGCTGCAAGATGCGGTCTGCGCCCTGCGCCAATAATTGTTCGGCGACTGCGATACCGAGTGCTTCCGCATCAGCCAAATCCGTATGCGATAGAGGCATCCGCGCTTCGGCGGTGAGAATTTCACTGCCATCCATGCTGCCGACCAGACCGCGCAAAAATAATGCTTCGTTTTCTTCAATTGCAAAGCAGGCAATCGGCACTTGGCAGCCACCCTGCAACTTGCGGTTCAGTGCGCGCTCGGCGGTCACCCGGCGCGTGGTCGCGGCACAGGACAACGGCGCAATCAGCGCGGCAGTCGCCGCATCATGGCTGCGACATTCGATACCGACAGCCCCTTGTCCGCCAGCAGGCAAACACAGTTCGGCGCTCAATGATTCACGAATCCGCTCGGCGAGCCCCAGGCGCTTGAGGCCAGCAGCGGCCAGCACAATGGCGTCGTATTCGCCGGCATCGAGTTTGCCCAGGCGCGTGCCGACGTTGCCACGCAAATCGCGGATATCCAGATCGGGGCGCAGGCGGCGCAGCTGGCACTGGCGGCGCAGGCTGGACGTGCCGACCACGGCACCCTGTGGCAAATCGGCAAACGTGGCGAAACGGTTGCTGACCAAGGCATCAAACGGTGTTTCGCGCGGGCAGATCACACCCAGCATCAAGCCGGCGGGAAATGCCATCGGCACATCTTTCATCGAATGCACGGCGATATCGGCTTCGCCTGCCAGCAATGCCTGTTCCAGTTCCTTGACGAACAAACCCTTGCCGCCGATTTTGGCGAGTGGCGTGTCGAGAATCTTGTCGCCGCGTGTGGTGAACTTCAGCAAATCCACACGAATGCCGGGATGGTGCAGCTCCAGCTGTTGTTTGACGTATTCCGCCTGCCACAAGGCGAGCGGGCTTTGGCGGGTGGCGATGCGCAAGTGTGCGGTGATCACGATAAGCAATACGGTGTGATGGATGATGACGCATGATAGCAGAGCGTCGCCCTGCCCCTTACAATCGCAGGGCTACTCTCGCTGGAATTGTCATGCGCCGTCACGCGTTTACCCTCTATTGCCTGCTGCTCAGTGTCTTCGCTGTGCTCGCCGCAGAGTTCGTGTTGATTCCGCAGATGCATGGCATGCCCCGCGCCGCGCTGCTCGCCGGTTTTACTGCGATACCCGGTGAAAATATCGACGGTCAGATGATCAATGCGCTGGGTTTTACCGGCGACACTATCGCGCTGGAAAAACCCGCAGACACCCTGCGTGTGTTGGTGCTGGGTTCATCCTCCATGTTCAACCGTCACATGGGTGAGCGATTGAAGACAGCACTACAGAACACGACCACAAAAAAAATCGAATTACTGGATGCCGGTATCCGCTCGCACACCACGCAAGCCGATGTGGTGAAATTGAAACTGCTCGCACCGTACCAATGGGACGTGGTGCTGTTCTACAACGGCATCAATGACCTGTGGGCGAATCATGTGTTGCCGGAAGATTATTACAGCGATTATCGTCAGCTGGATCCGTGGAATCACCGCAATGTTTTTCTCGATAACAGTTTGCTGTTGCGTTACAGCTACAATTTCCTGTATCGCCAGTTGAAGCCGTTTGCGCAGTACCAGTTTGTGTTTGCGAAAAAACCGTATATCAATGCGGCGAATTTTGCTTCATTACCATCATTCACCAGCAGCGTCGAACAGATAGTGGCTATCAGTAAAAATCTTGGCGCAAAGCCGGTATTGATGACGTTTGCATTTCACCTGCCGGACAATTATTCGCGGCAGGCATTTCTGGACAAGCAACTGGATTACAGCAATCCGGATAATTACGACAGCCGTGACGTATACAACTGGGGGCCACCGGATTATGTGCGTGCAGGGTTATCCCGCCAGAATGATGCTATCAGGAAGGTAGCGACAGAAAACAAGGTTGAGCTGATTGATATAGATCGGGCTATGAGTGGGCAAGGGCGCTGGTTTGGCGATGTGTGTCACTT
>DAOMGA010000121.1:0-5655 GCA_035430085.1 Pseudomonadales bacterium | reverse complement strand
TGTCCGGTTTCTATTTTTTCTATTTCGTTGTCCTCGGCACCATGGTGCCGTATCTACCTTTGTATCTGCAAAGTCTGGGACTGGATGCCTGGCATATTGGCATGCTGACATCGGTCATGATTGGCACAAAAATTTTCGCGCCCAACATATGGGGTTGGCTGGCGGATCATACCGGTCGGCGTATGGCGATTATCCGGTTTGGTTGCTTGATGGCGGTGCTGTGTTTCACGCTGATTTTCTGGTGGAACGGCAATATTTTTTTTCTGGCACTCATTATTTTTATGTACAGTTTTTTCTGGAATGCGGTACTGGCGCAATTTGAAGCCGTTACGCTGGTGTATCTCGGTACGCAACCAGAACGTTATAGTCGTATACGTTTGTGGGGCTCTGTCGGATTTATCGCAGCCGTTTCGCTATTCGGCTGGATGTTTGATTATGTGGCGTTGTCAGTTTTTCCGATACTGGTGGCGACAGGTTTGCTGACTATTTTTCTGAGTAGTTGGGTAGTCTCTGATCCTGCGCCCGTGTCACATCATGTTGTTACTGAAATGGCGGATCGCTTTCTACAGCGCTTGCGCCAGCCGCAGATTGCGATTTTTTTTCTGGTTTGCTTCCTGATGGTGTTGTCACACGGCCCGTACTATACGTTTTTCAGCTTGTTGATGGCGCAGTATGATTATTCGCATACTGCCATTGGTTTGTTGTGGAGCCTGGGGGTAGTGGCAGAAGTTGTGCTGTTCTGGTTCATGCATCGTTTACTGCCCAATTGGGGATTGCGCAGTATGTTGCTGGTGAGTCTGGTTGCGACGACTGGTCGCTGGGTATTGCTAGCATGGTTTCCGCAATTTCTGTCGGTTATGCTATTCGCGCAGTGTTTGCATGCTTTCAGTTTTGCCGGTTTTCATGCAGCAGCCATCGAAACAGTAAGGAGATTATTTTCCGTACAACAATCGGGTAAAGCACAAGCTTTTTATAGTGCGGTCGGGTATGGTGCGGGCAATGCATTGGGAGCACTGGCAAGCGGTGCGTTATGGCAATTCAGTTCATCGCTACCATTTGTCTGTTCGGCTGTGGTATGTGCGCTGGCAGTGTTTCTGGTGTGGCGATATTTGCCGGTAAGCTTTTTTAATGAGTAAATGGTTTTAGTGATGGTTTTTCAAGAGTGATTGGTTTTTCAAGTGAGGTTTTTTATGGGAACAGATGCAAACAAAAAATTAAGCTATATGTCGTGGATTATTTTCAGTTCGCGCTGGATGCAGTTGCCTCTGTATCTGGGCCTGATTGTGGCGCAAGGTGTTTATGTCATCCTGTTTGTCAAAGAACTGTTTCATCTGATTGTTGGTGCTACCAGCCTGAGTGAACAGCTGATTATGTTGGCTGTTCTGGGCTTGATTGATGTAGTCATGATTTCCAACCTGTTGGTGATGGTTATTGTCGGTGGTTATGAAACATTTGTGTCGCGGCTGAATTTGCAGGGGCATCCGGATCAGCCGGAATGGTTAAGTCATGTCAATGCGTCGGTGCTGAAGGTAAAACTGGCGATGGCTATCATCGGCATCAGTTCAATCCACTTGCTGAAAACATTCATTGCAATTGGCTCGTTGGGTGCAGATGGTTCGGGATATACCGAAGCTGGCGTAATGTGGCAGACCATCATTCACATGATCTTTATTTTGTCGGCTATTGGCATTGCCTGGACGGACAATTTGATGTCGCATGCTAAAAAATATTCTCCTGGTCATTGATTATCTAGATGGAGGTTTTTTTCCCTGGATCCACGGCAAATAATTTGCTGCGCATACTTTTGCGATAATCCTGCGGTGTGATGGTAAAAGTTTCGCGAAATAATCGGGAAAAGTGGCTGTTATCCAGATAACCTACTTTTTCTGATACCTCCGCAATACTCAGGTTGCTGTTGCCGAGTAAATCCCGTCCTTCCTCAATGCGTAATCCTTGTAAATATCGCAGGGGTGTTTTTCCTGTTGCTGCCAGAAAGCGGCGATTGAAGTTTCGTAAACTCATGCCGAATTGCTGGGCAACATCAGCCAGTTGTACCTGTTGCGCGTAATGCTGGTGTAGCCAGAGTTGTATCTGGATGATGTCTTCATCGTGATGGCGTTCACTGTCATCTTCGCGGTAGGTGACATGTTCATACGACTTTCTGGCTTCATGCGAAAAATGGCGTTCAACATGCGAAGCAATACTACTGCCATAAAAATGCCGGATAAAATGTACGGTGAGATCCGCCAGCGCGTTGATCGATGCCGCGCAATACAGGTTGCCAGCGCGTGTTATCAGGTACTGGGGTTTCAGATCTACGGCAGGATACAGCGCAGTAAATTGATCCAGATAAAACCAGTGCGTGGTAGCAGGGCGTTGATCCAGCAAACCGCTCGCTGCTAAAAAGCACACGCCAGTGCCTGCAGCGCCAATTAATGCACCGCCGTCATGTTGTTGTTGCAGCCATGGTAGTAAAGCCGGGTGTTGCCGGATCGCTGTTTGCGGATTGCGCCACAGTGCAGGCAAGAAGATCAGATCGTATTGCTGGTCATCAATGCGATGATCGGCATAAAGCGGGATACCGCTCCGACTGGTGAACGGGCCGTGATGCGTTGCCACAAATGAAATACCGGGTGATGCCTTGCGTTGCCGGGCTACAGCAAGGTCAGCAGCTGCGCGCAACATCTCTGCGGGCAATGCCACGCTGGTGGCGAGGATCTGTTCGTACAGGACAAAGGCAATCTTCATCAATCCTCCCGTTATGATTTAATGATATGGCTAGAATGCCTACATCGATGGCTATTTTGGCGCTTAATAATTGCTGTAACAAGACTAGACTGGCAAACATTCCATTATCGCGGTTGATTGTTATGTCTGTGTTACCGGTAATTGTCGGTTTGGGCGGTATTAATGCCGCCGGGCGCGCTTCTTCGCATCATGCCTATCGTCGTATGGTGTTAGACAGCCTGCCGGCTGCTGTGCGTGAAGAGACGCTGGCAGGTCTGGCTACGTTGATGAATCTTGATAGCAGCGCCAGCGATGCAGCTATTGCCGGTTCATTGATACGTCGCATTGAGCCATCTTTTTTCTCTGTTGATGCTGCGCCCTGGCAGAAAAGTATGTCGATGTCGGTGATGGATTCGCCGATTACTTTTGTCACAGCGGAGCGCAATTTACCTGAACCGGTGCCTCCCGGCTGGCGTGTCACACCGCTGGAAGATGGCAAGCAAGTAAAAGTAGAAATTCTCGACAGCTGTGATGTACTGGTGCCTAGCCAGCGTGTATTTCCTGTGCAGGCTGCGGGTATGTTGCCAACAGGTTTTGATCCCGGTTCTCTGTACAACTCACGCAATCATCCACGCGGTTTACAGATGACGGTGTATGCAGCATCCGATGCGGTAAACAGTATGGGCATCAGCTGGGCGGATGTGATGAAACACGTCGCACCGGATCAAGTGGCGGTATATGCCGGCAGCGCAATGAGTCAACTGGATTACAACGGTTCCGGTGGCATGATGCAGGCGCGTCTCGCTGGAAAACGTGTCACATCCAAACAATGCGCGTTGGGTTTTTGTGAAATGCCCGCGGATTTTGTGAACGCCTATATTCTAGGTTCTGTCGGCAGTACCGGTACTGCAGCCGGTGCTTGTGCCACATTCTTATACAACTTGCGTATGGGAATGGATGACATCAAAAGTGGCCGTCGTCGCGTTGTGATGGTGGGAACCAGTGAAGCGCCGATCACCGCAGAAATTGCAGACGGTTACGATGCAATGGGCGCATTGGCTACCGATGAAGGCTTGAAAAAAATTGATGGTACGGCAACTGCCGATCATCGCCGTGCCAGTCGTCCTTTTGGTGAAAATTGTGGATTCACTCTCGCAGAATCTGCGCAATTTATTATTCTGATGGATGATGCGTTAGCTTTGGAAATGGGCGCAACTATCTACGGTGCAGTCGGCAATATTTTTGTGAATGCAGATGGTCACAAGAAATCCATTTCTGCACCGGGTGCCGGTAATTACATCACCATGGCAAAGGCATTGGCTTCAGCGCGTGCATTACTCGGCGATGAAGCTGTTGCGCGGCGCAGTTTTGTGCAGGCGCACGGTTCCAGTACGCCGCAAAATCGTGTCACGGAATCGCATATCCTCAATGAAGCTGCAAAAGCTTTCGGTATGGAAAAATGGCCAGTTGCGGCAATGAAAGCCTATCTGGGGCATTCGATCGGCAGTGCGTCGGGTGACCAGATCACAGCATCGTTAGGTGTATGGCAATACGGCTTGGTTCCCGGTATCAAAACGATTGATAAGCCAGCGGATGATGTGCATCGCTCGAATTTGCATATCGACAATCGCGATCTGGAAGTAGGGCGTGAAGGTATGGATATCGCGGTGATCAACGCTAAAGGTTTTGGTGGCAACAACGCTACCGCAACGCTGCTGGCGCCGCATGTGGTCAAGAAAATGCTCGATAAAAAGCACGGTGCAAAATCATTGTCCGCATGGAAAAAAGCTAATGAGGCTGTTGCGGAACGTGCAGAGCAATACGATAAAGAAGCTGTGCGCGGCACCGCTAAACCTATCTATCTGTTTGATCACAATGTCATTCCGTGTGCGGAAATTACCATCAGCAAGGATTCAGTAAAAATCCCCGGATTCACCGATGCGATCAGTTTGCCGACGGTAGTGGATTATCCGGATATGGTATGAATGTTTAGAGCTTGCCCAGCCATTCGCCAATGGCATCCAGTGCCTGACGCGATTCCGGCAAGCGGGAATAGAAAAAATGCCAGACGTGGATCATGTCCGGCCATTCCTGCAAAGTAACATTGCTACCATCTGCCTGCGCTTTTTCAGCAAAGCGTCTCGAGTCATCCAGTAAGGTTTCTGCTGTCCCCACCTGTAACAATATGGGTGGCAGATTACTGAGGTTGTCTGCATACAGCGGCGAGACCAAAGGATTTTTCAGATTGTCTTTGCCTGCATATGAAACCGCCATCATGGTCAGGCCGCCACGGTTGCCTGAAGGGTCTTTGGGTTTGTTGATTTCAAACGTATTGCCTTCGCAGGCAAAATCCAGCCAGGCAGACAAGCCGATAAGTGCAGCTGGTGGTGGTAATCCCCGGTCGCGAATCTGTAATGCCAGTGCGAACGCGAGGCTCGCTCCACCAGAGTCGCCACTGAGGATAATATTTTTACTGTCGGTTGACCGCAGCAGGAACTGGTACACCGTCAGCGCATCTTCCAGTGCGCAGGGGAATTTATTTTCTGGTGCCAGCCTGAAATTGAATGTCACCGTGCGGGCGTTACAGACCTGTGCCAATTGCGCAGCGAGTGGGCGGTGTGACAGTGTGGAGCCAACCGCATAACCGCCACCGTGGCAGTGCAGGATAATTTTTTCAGCGCTGCTATTTGTATCAATAGAAACGGTTTCTGCGTGAATGCCGTCAGCATCAAACGGTGTGAACTGGGTGCCTGCCGGATATTCGGCATTTTCCCAGCCGCTATCCATAAAAATCCGGTTGCCTTCCAGTCCGCGCTTGATCTGTTTCATCGCGCGAAATTCGGCACGTATCTGGTCGAGTATCTGTTGGCTGTTCATATCGGCTTTTTACTCATGCGACTTTATTTTTAGAAGCTTTCTTTTTAAAAA
>DAOMGA010000120.1:0-5679 GCA_035430085.1 Pseudomonadales bacterium | reverse complement strand
ATCACAAGTCTGATCGCCGTGGTCGCAGTGCGCCATTGAATATGGTTATCACCGAAACCGGCGCTGCTAAAGCTGTTGCCAAAGCCTTGCCAGAACTGGCTGGTAAACTGACAGGTAATGCGATTCGAGTTCCGATTCCTAATGTGTCGATGGCGATCCTGAATCTTGAGCTGGAAAAAGAAACCACTGTTGAAGAACTGAACGAGTACATGCGTTACATGGCGCTGCATTCGCCGTTGCGTAAACAGATTGATTTCACTAACAGCACAGAAGTGGTGTCGAGTGATTTTGTCGGCTCACGTCACGCTTGTATCTTTGATGCCAAGGCTACGATTACGCGCGGCAACCATGTTGTTATGTATCTCTGGTATGACAATGAGTTTGGTTACTCATGCCAGGTACATCGTGTATTGGAAAAGCTGGCTGGCGTCAGCTATCGCATCTATCCTAAGGTGTGAAGCTATCGCGAGTGAAAAAGCCCGCCGTGCGCGGGCTTTTTTGTTTCTGTCATTTTTTTGCTACTGTTTTTTCTATTGGGAATACTGATGAAAACCTTGACCATTGAACGTTTGTCGCATGATTTACGCGGCATTGCCTATGTAGATGGCCGAACCTGGTTTGTTGAAGGGGGATTGCCGGGTGAGCAACTGGAGGCGCGAGTATTAATGAATCGCCAACAGATGGTGGATGCAGAAACTATTGCTGTTATCACCCCTGCGGTTGAACGGATTGCGCCGGCGTGTGAATACGAAGCGCAGTGTGGTGGTTGTGGATTGCAGCATGTAGAACACGCGGCTCAAATCCGGTTCAAGCAACAGCTCTTGCTGGATCAGCTGGTGCGTATTGGTAAAGTACAGCCCGATGATATGTTGCCAGCGTTGTTATCAGAGCCGTGGGCTTATCGACGCAGGGCACGCATTGCTTGTAAATGGTCGTCAGAGAAAAAACATTTGGCCGTTGGTTTTCGCGAACGCCATAGCCAGACAATAGTCGAGATCAGGCATTGCGCCGTGTTGGTGCCGGCGTTGCAAGCCTTGTTAAATCCTTTGCGTGATTGTCTGTCGCGTTGGTCGCAGCCCAGACAACTGGGTCATATAGAATTATTAGCCGTAGACAATGGTGTAGGCATGTTGTTACGTGTTATGGCGCAGCCCGCGGATATTGATGCTGCGTTACTGATTGATTTTTCTGCCTCCACTGGCGTGACTATTTATTTGCAAACAGAAGATAAGGGAGCTGTGCAATATTTTTGTGGGCCAGATGTTGCGTTGGTATCAAAAAACTCTGCTACTAATACTGTGATGACCTGTTTACCTGGTGACTTTTTGCAAGGCAACGCCGGTGTAAATGCATTATTAATTGATGCAGTATTGACGGTCCTGCAGCCCGTAGCGAGTGACAATATTCTGGAAGCTTTTTGTGGTTTGGGGAATTTTACATTGCCGTTGTCGCTACGGGTTAATCGTATTGCTGCCATTGAATTGAGTGGAAATATGCTGGCACGTGCTGAGACGCAGGCTGCTGCGCTGGGTCTGAAAAATATTGATTGGATCAACGGCAATCTGGATGAATTGAATGCACAGAAACTGAAACTGCCTTCCTATAATAAAATCTTGTTGGATCCACCGCGTGATGGCGCTCAGGATTTTTGTAAAACAATTGCTTTAAAAGGTGTTGAGTGTATTGTTTACGTATCATGCAACCCGTCTACTTTGGCGCGTGATGCTGGCATTCTTTCTGGCAGAGGCTTTGCGCTGCGTAGTGTTCAAATGGCGGATATGTTTCCGCAGACGCCGCATATTGAATCGATAGCGGTGTTTCAATTTGATGCAAAATTATTGCAGACGGTGAAAAAAGAAAAATCTGTTGCTGTTAAAGCCGCACAAAAACGCCTCAAACGTTAATGGATAGCAGGCAGTAGTAGCGTGCAGACTGCTTCCTGATTCCGTATGCCTAGCAGTGTTGAGGGAAGATGGGTTTGCAAGCGGTCTGGCCGGGCGAATGCCCGGAAATGGCTATCAGCAGCAAGTTGCCAATCCATTGGTAGTAGAAAATTGGCGGGACGCAATAGCGTGCCAAGACCTATCACCGTGCCGTTTTGTAGTAGAACAATATTGCTAACCGGTTTGTTGTCAGCCAGCAATTGCCCATCAATCAACCAACTGGCTGTGTCGAGTTTCATGTTGGCATAGCCTTCACACGCTGGTAGCGCAGTGCTGACCAGCGGTTGGCTATCCAGTAGAAAGCCGGGCAGCTGGCGGAAATAGCCGAGCTGGTGGCTGCGAAGAAAACCGTCATTATCTTTGACTGAATTGATGCCGTTCTTGATCAGCGGATGCGACAGTGTGCTGGAGATATACGGTGGATCCAGCACGCCCGCTCGGGCGGCGGTATGTGCCAGGTTGACCCGATGGCTCAGTAGCGCCATATCCCGGGCGCTGACTAATTGCGTGGGCAATAGATAGCAGCCAAATACAATCAGCCATAGCAGCAACAGGACAATGGCATGTCGCCAGCGTTGCCAGTCAGGCCAGATCAATCCGAACAGTGCCGGCAACCACGGTAGTACCAGCGTCTGGTATCGTTCAGCGGTGGCAGAGTTGGGGTAAATAATGCGCCCGAATGCAGTAAATACAGCGCTGGCAGCAATATAGGTGGCGATATACAGGCACAGCCGCTGCCAGCGGGACAGTGAATCGCTTCTGAAGAGCGTAATCCAGTAATAAGTCAGGATCCCCAGGCCGATTACCGAGAGCACGGAGCCAGTCACAGGCCAGTCACGGCTTAATGGGCTGGAAAGATAGCGCAATAGATAGGGTGCCATTTTGGATAAGGTATCTATCACGATATACGCTGACGTCAGCCAGTTATCACTCTGTTTTAGCGAACTGAAAACAATTTGCTGCTGGTTTTTTTCGTGGGTGACATACAGCAAACACAATCCAGCTATTGAAAAGATCAGTGGCCAGCGCGCCGCTATGGGGCGGCGTGATAGCAGCAGTGTGAGTGCAGCAACGGGCAGCGCCATCAACCCGGTAAAATTGCACAACGCTGCTGCTATGCCAAACAACAGTACGCCAAGCCATTGGCTCGGTAATCGAGGTTGGCTTGCCAATATGCCAACACTGGCAAGTCCTAGAATGTTGGACATATACCACTGCACATCCATGGCATAGAGGAAGTTGTTTACCTGCGTAGTACTGAACAGCGCCAGAGCAAAGCATGCTGCTGCAATAATACGTTCGCTATTGGAGAAGCTGGCTTGTTCGCGCAGATACCGGATTATCAAACCAAGATAAGCCAGCTGGCATAGCAGAGATATGATGATCGTGAGGTGATTGCGTCCACCTAACCAATAGTAATCGGCAAAAAATAACAGTTTGGGCAGAAATATCCGGTGCGCGCCGCCGTATGCTTCCAACAGGTAATGTATGGACCACTGTCCCTGAAATTGTTGTTCAATATCGTCAACAAACTCCCATAGATCACGGAAAGGACCTTGCCAGTAAAGCGTGATGGTTAAATACAATGAAAATAATGCGACGCATGTTGCCAATGATCCAGTCAACCACGCAATAACGAGCAACACGGCGTTGCTTTTGTCGGTTTGATCCCGTTCAATGCAGGCAGCCTGCTTGTCCGGATGTAGTGGAACGAGATGAAAAGACACTGTTTTTATATCAAGCTGTCGTTATGGTTATCGTTGCGGGCGATGCTGTTTCTGATTCCTGTTGTATTGCCTGCGCAGTTGGCGCAAGCGGAGGAGCTGAAACCCAACATTCTATTGATTGTGGCAGATGATCTCGGGCTGGGTGATCTGCACAGTTTTACTTCCTCAGCTGTGACGCAAACACCACACATTGATGCGTTGGCTGCGCAAGGTATGCGGTTTAGCCGATTCTACACAGACAGTACTTGCTCAGCTAGTCGTGCAGCCTTGCTCACGGGACAGCATCCTGCAAGATTGGGATTTCACCCGATAGCACGGGGTATTTCACCTGAAATCATTACATTGCCAGACTGGTTGCATGAGCAAGGTTACAGCACGCATCACATTGGTAAATGGCATGTAGGTGAATTAAATGCTGCGGCTAAACCTTTGGCGCAGGGATTTGATACCAGTTTCGGTTTTTTGAATCAATGGTTTCTGCGCGGACCGGATGCGAATGGTCAGCCGGTGCTGCGTCAGCCGGTTTATCAGGATCCATGGCTGGATAACGGATCAGGTGAATGGCGTCAGTATCAGGGATATTTGCCCGATATCCTGACGCAATATGCGGCGAAAAAAATTGCCGCGTTGGCCGATGCGCAACAGCCATGGTTCATGTGGTATGCAACACCATTGGCGCATGGTCCCGTACATTCACCGCCTGAGTTATCTGGCGATAAGAACAATGAAGATGAACAGTATCGCGCCATGGTGAATCATCTGGATCGTAATGTAGGCGAGTTGTTGGAGTCGCTTGAAAAATCCGGTCAGCGCGATAACACCATCATTATTTTTCTCAGTGATAATGGCGCGCCTGAAAAGCGTCCTGGCAGTAATGCAGGTTTTGGTGGAGGTAAGGCGCATTACAGTGAAGGCGCAGTACGTACACCAATGATATGGGTGGATTCTGGTCGCATATTGCCGGATTCACTGGATGAACGTGCTGTGTACATAGCAGATATTTTTCCTGCTCTTGCAGCTCGTATTGGCAAGCCATTACCCTTTGTAACCGATGGAGTGGATTTTTTTAATCTCGATAATATCCCTGTCGTTAATCGTAGAGCTATGTACTGGATGTCGCGTGGTAGTTCTTCGGTGTTGTCATCTGACAAGTTGTGGCGCACGGTGGACGAATGGATGTTCCGGAAACCCAGCAGCTTCACGTTGTTGCATATTGATAACGATGCGGTAGATGACAGAACAGTTTGGCGCTACGGGTATTTTCGTTTGATTGCTGCAATGCAGAAAAATTTTTTACTCTGGCTGGAGTCGGTTTCCAGAACAGAAATAAAACAGGGAACGCCTGTAGCAGGCAATGACTTTCTCCGGACGCCGTTGAGAGAGTGGGATTTTTATCTGGCGTTGGAATCCAGGGAAAAAACTGCTGGCGTCCAGATGCTAGCGGAACAGCGAGGCATCTGGTCAATGACTTATCATGCGCAACAGCAGTTGTTATCGATCAGCATGCATGGGCATCAGTGGGATGTGCCTTTTGTTATGCCGACCGGTTGCGTACTCATAGGACTTAATGCAGATATTTATGATCGTTACACCAATGTAGGCGATAAAGTGAATCCTACAGAATTGTTATTGTCAGTTAATGGCAAGGAAGTGGCTCGTACAGAGTGGCAGATAGATTCGCTGGCAGATGTAAAAATAGACGAACCGACATGGCTGGGATTATCCGCTGCGGGCGACAAAGATTGGCAGGGAAAAATATCGCAGCCGGTTTTTTATCACCGGGCTAACAAGGTAGGTGAGTGGCCCTTTTTTATTGATGAAGATAGCCTGCAGCAGGAGCTTTGTTCCAAGCTTCATTAAGCTTTTCAGTTAAAACAAAAAACGCCGACATAAGTCGGCGTTTTGTTGCATTGATGTGACCGGGTTAGCGTTTATTGACTGGCAGGAAATCGCGCTGAGGACTACCTGTATACAATTGACGTGGACGACCAATTTTATACGGAGACGAC
>DAOMGA010000119.1:0-5703 GCA_035430085.1 Pseudomonadales bacterium | reverse complement strand
CTGATTGTTTCATTTACGACGGACTGGCGTTTTCCTCCCGAGCGTTCACGTGAAATTGCCAATGCCCTGATTCGCGCAGGCAAATCAGTCAGCTATGCAGAAATTGAATCCGAATATGGTCATGATGCCTTCCTGATTCCCATCGAGCGTTACCAGAACGTATTCGGCGCTTATATGCGCAGTATTGAGGTTTGACCATGCGTATTGATCTTGCGATTTTGCAGCAGTGGATAAAACCTTCATCGCAGGTGTTGGATCTGGGTTGTGGTAGTGGTTCTTTACTGGCTGAGTTATCCGCCAGTAAACAAGTAGTGGGTTATGGCATAGAGATTGATCAGGACAAGATTACGCAGTGTATTGAAAAGCGAGTCAGTGTGATCGAGCAAAATCTGGATGAAGGGCTGCGCAATTTTGATAGTGGCAGCTTTGATACCGTAGTGATGTCGCAAACGTTACAGGCAGTGCGATACCCGCATCTGGTGCTTGAAGAAATGTTGCGTGTCGGACGCGAGTGCATCGTGTCCTTTCCAAATTTTGGTTATTGGCGTTGTCGCGCTCACCTGGGTATGCATGGTCATATGCCGGTATCCAAATTTTTGCCGCATACCTGGTATGACACGCCGAATATTCATTTTTGTACCATTGCGGATTTCGAGGACTTTTGTCGCGAAAAAAATATCCGTATTTTGAATCGACGTTATGTGACGGCAGGACGTGACGATGACGCTTTGTCGGTCTTCTGGCCGAATATGATGGCGGAAATGGCGATTTATCGTCTGACTCGTTAAATTTATTTTTCTATTTTTAGAGTCGGCATGCGTAAAATTGTTTTGGCATCGGGTAATAAGAAGAAACTGGTAGAGCTAAAAGATCTGCTGGCGGGTCTGTCGCTGGACGTATTGCCGCAATCAGCATTTTCTATTCCGGATGCCGTTGAAGATGGTTTGTCGTTTGTTGAAAATGCCATCATCAAAGCCCGCCATGCGGCAAAACTTTCTGGCTTGCCGGCGATCGCCGATGACTCCGGTATTGCAGTGGATGCACTGGGCGGTCGCCCCGGTATTTATTCAGCGCGATTCTCCTGTAAAGAGTCTTGTGAAGAATCCGGTGCAGGTGCAGATGATGCCAGCAATAACCATAAATTGCTTGAGCTGTTGCGTGATGTGCCGGAAGCAAAGCGTGCCGCGCAATTTCATTGCGTGCTGGTGTTCATGCGCAGTGCAGATGATCCTGTGCCATTGATCTGCCATGGGGTTTGGTCAGGTAGTATTCTTTTTTCTCCACGTGGAGAAAATGGTTTTGGTTACGATCCATTATTCTGGGTGCCAACGCACGGTTGCAGTTCTGCAGAGTTAGCAAAAGAAGAAAAAAACCGTATCAGTCATCGCGGTCAGGCTATGAAAATCTTGCTGGAAAAGTTGCAGCTCTCCCTGCGCTAGGCTGATGCTGATATTGCCTCCGCTAGCCCTGTACATTCACATACCGTGGTGTGTGCGTAAATGCCCTTACTGTGACTTTAACTCGCACGAAGAAAAAAATATCCCTGAGCAAGAGTATGTTGCGCAGTGCTTGCGTGACCTGGAACAGGACCTGCCATTTGTGCAGGGTCGAGCCCTGCAAAGCATTTTTTTTGGTGGAGGCACGCCATCGCTATTCTCGGGTCTATCCATTAAAAATATTCTGGACGGGGTTCAGAAAAAAATACCATTTTCTGATGATATTGAAATCACGCTGGAAGCAAATCCGGGAACGGCGGAAGCCGCCAGGTTCCGGGAATTTCATGCCGCAGGTGTTAACCGTTTATCCATTGGCGTGCAAAGTTTTCAACCGGGCTATCTGCATGCATTGGGGCGTATCCATGACGGTGTTCAGGCGCAGCATGCCGTTGAGATGGCGCAAGCGGCAGGATTTGAACGCATCAATATTGATCTGATGCACGGACTGCCGGGGCAGACCGTGGCGGATGCGTTGGCAGACTTGCAGCAGGCGATAGATCTGGGTGCGGCGCATCTATCCTGGTATCAGCTGACGATTGAACCGAATACAGTGTTTTATCGCCAGCCACCGGTGTTGCCGGTTGATGAACGCTTGTGGGATATCCAGCAGGCAGGCCTGGCTCTGTTGCAGCAGAATGGTTTTGTCCAGTATGAAGTGTCTGCATTTGCACGAGAGGGTCAGCAGTGTCGTCATAATATTAATTACTGGCAGTTTGGTGATTATCTCGGTATTGGCGCTGGTGCACACGGCAAAATCACCCTGCCCACAGAAAACCGTATCTTGCGTTACAGTAAAACGCGTTTGCCACGTCACTATCTGGAGAGGGCAAACAATTTTCTGGCAGAGCAATTTGATCTGGCTGGTGTGGATTTGCCGTTCGAATTCATGCTGAATGCCCTGCGGCTGACGGCCGGCGTTCCCGCTTCGCTGTTCACTGAGCGCACTGGCTTAACGCCCGACTGCATCGACGTCGTGTGGCAGGATCTATGCGATCGAGGGCTGGTGACCAGTGACAAAACCCGGCACATGACTAGCCCGCAAGGCTTTCTGTTTTTGAACGATGTATTGACCGCGTTCATGGCGGATTGATCTGTAGCAAAATTATTGCCTGCCAGGGGTTTAGAATATTGTTACAGCAGGCTTACATTTTACGAGGAACGATACTATGCACGTAGAACACCATCCATTGATCAAGGAATTTCCAGAGCACCGTGAACGCATTCATGCGCTGAAAGTGAGCAATACCCACTTTGCCAAACTGGCTGAGCAATATGAAGAAGTGGACAAGCATATTTGCCGTGCTGAAGATGCTGCTGAAGGTCATGATGAGGAGCATATGCATAAGCTCAAATCCGAGCGTTTGCGTTTGAAAGACGAAGTCTTCAAAGTCTTGCAGGCAGCCTGAGTCCACGAACGAAAACCAAAAAGGGCGCTTCAGCGCCCTTTTTTTGTTTGTCAGCAGTCAGGGTTCAGTCTTTTTCTTACGCCGGGTAGCGAGCTGTTGTTCCAGTTGCTCCGGGCTTTCCAGTAGATTGACTTCGATAAATAATTTGCTGGCGGCGGTGTGATTGGTCAGTGCGTCGGCAGCCAGCAAAATGGCACCGGAAGTCCAGGTGGGTTTTTCATCCGGCCACAACAAATCTTCGGCAAATTGATAACCTGTCCAGTACACGCCTGCTTCATCACGCCACTGATGCAACCAGCTATACAGTTCAACGGCGCGTGCGTGATCGCCCGCCGCCAGTAATGCCATCGTCAGTTCGCATGATTCTGCGACAGTGACCCACGGCTGGTCGGACACACAACGGCAGCCCATACCCGGCACGACAAATTCATCCCAGCGTGCATTGATGCGTTGCAGCGCAGTTTTTTTGTTGTCGATCGCGCCGGTGAGAATGGGATAAAACCAGTCCATCGAATAGCGTTTTTTGGATTCCCAGGTGCGGTCGAAACGTTCAGGTTTCTGGCGCAGTGCGTGGCCAAGTTTTTCACGCGCTTTTTCCCAATGAGGTTTGGGCTCGCCTAGCACGGTAAAAATATTGATGGCGCATTCCAGACTTTTATAAATTGAGGCGTTGCCGGTGACCAATGCATCGCGGAGCGGCTTGCCTTGTTTGTCAACCGCCCAGTGAATATCACCGTGTTCGGTTTGCAAGCCGATAACAAACCGTATGGCATGTTCAACCATATCTGCCATTTCGCACAGGAAAGAATAGTTGCCGGTAATGAGATAGTGGTGCCACACACCAGTGGCAACATACGCCACGAAATTGGTTTCACGGCGCTCGTCATTTTTTACGGTGCGATCCTGATAATGCACCCACCAACTACCGTCTTTCAGTTGCTCGCTTTTAAGCCATTGGTAGGCGCGTTCGGCGGCTTCATGTTCGCCGCCAATGGATAAACCCATTGCTGCTTCTGTGTGATCCCACGGATCGGCATAACTGCCGGCAAACCATGGAATGCAGCCGTCATCCAGCTGTGTTTGCAAAATATAATCAACGGCAGGGCGCAGGAGTTCCTGTGGGAAAAAACCTTTACTGAAAAAAGGACCACTCATACTGTTTTTCCGCCAGTGCTGGGTTTATAGAAATACATCACAACGCTTTTCCCGATCAGTGGATCCAGAATTTTTTCCAGCGTACTGGTGAATATAGGTTGTTCCATCATGTCCCAGACCAATAGCTTGTGCCATTGCTGTACCAGTGGATTGTGTTCTTTGGTTTTCCAGAATGCACACTGTAGCCACCAGTACACGCTGTGCAGTGCATGCGCCCAGTGACGACGGAGAAAGCGCAAGCCGGTATTTTCGATGTCACGTTTTAATTGATGTTCTTTGAAGATACGTAAGTGTCCGCCTTCATTGCTGTGATATTCATCCGATAACGCCCAGCAAATCCATTCCGGCACATAGCGCGGCACGCTGATAGCTGCCACGCCGCCCGGTTTCAGGATGCGCGCAATTTCCAGCAATGCGCTGCGGTAATCAGGAATATGTTCCAGCACTTCGGAGCAGATCACCTTGTCGAAACTTGCATTGGCAAAAGGCAGTTGTAAGGCATTGGTACAGGCAAGGTGCAGCTGCTTGTTTTTGTGGTCCGGCTCATTGAAGGGAATAAATTTTTCGGCGGTTTTTTGTAGATCGGAAAAACCGAGATCAACGCCAATCGCATGGACATTCGCTTCAACATAGAACGAAATCACGTGGCGACCTTCGCCGCAACCCAGATCCAGCACGGTGTCACCGTTGCGAAATCCCAGAGTATTAAAATCAACAGTCTTCATGCGGCTTCTTCATCGGTTGCGGATGCAGGCTGTTTTTTTTCCAGCATGCGGTAGTAATAATTTTCAAATTGGTGTGCTGCAAGATTCCAGCAGAAGGTATCGAGAATACGTTGTCTACCTGCTGTCGCCAGTTGCTGGCGTTTTGCCGGATTTTCAAACAAGTCGGCGATCGCTTCGGCGATCGCTTGCTCGCTGCCGGCTTTGACAATCACACCAGCGTCGCCAACCACTTCCGGTAACGCGCCGCCGTTGGAAGAAATTACCGCAGTGCCGCAAGACATCGCTTCGCCAGCGGGCAAGCCAAATCCTTCATACAGTGACGGGCAGACGACTATTTCAGCTTCGTTGTAATAGCGCACGAGTTGTTCGGTTGAAATGCCAGAGACAAACTGCACGATATCGCCAATACCAGTTTTGGCGATCAGATTTTCTGTATAGCCGCCTTCTTTGGCTTTCCCAACTATTAGCAAACTGAGTTGTGGATAATGCTGGCGCAACGTGGCGACAGCTTTCAATAAATATTTCAGACCTTTCAGCGGTTGATCGGCTGAAGCGGTACACATGATGCGATAGGGAATTTTCTGTATGTCGGCTAAAGGTGCAAATTCTTCCGTGTCGATACCGTTGTAGATGAGATCGATATCAGCTTGTGGAATATCAAAATCTTTTGCGATATCAATTTGTGAACTCTCGGATACGGTGACGATATGATCCAGTTTCTTGACGACTTTTTTCTGCATTTTCAAAAAAGAATGCCAGCGCAAAATCAGCAGGCGCATATACCAGCGCGGCTCGGCTTTCAGTGCGATGCGCAGATCATGCGTAATGGGATGGTGAAACGTGGCAACAACCGGAAAGCCTTTTTTTTGTAAATCGAGCAAGCCGTAGCACAGGCTCTGGTTGTCATGCACGATATCGTAA
>DAOMGA010000118.1:4071-5707 GCA_035430085.1 Pseudomonadales bacterium | reverse complement strand
CGACGTTTCGTATGCGACATCTCCAAACTGGATGCGCACGCAAAAGCCAAAAACCTATTAGTCGTCAGCGGAGCCAGCTCCGTGCCGGGATTATCATCAACGGTCATCGACTATTTTTCCAAAGAATTCACACGAATGGATTCACTGGATATTGCAATTGCACCGGGCAATCGTGCCGAACGCGGAGAAGCAACCGTAAAAGCCATTCTTTCTTACACCGGCCATGCCATTAGCGTGTTTGAAAATAATACATGGATCAAAAAATTTGGCTGGATGTCGCCGCGCAAAGTTAATTTTGGTGGCGTTGTCGGCCAACGCTGGCTGGCTAATGTAGATGTTCCGGATCTGGAGCTCTTCCCTGCGCGGTATACCACGGCCAGAAACGTTAATTTTCAAGCTGGTCTTGAATTGCCATGGCTACATTGGTTCATGGTCGGCATGGCATGGCTGGCAAAAAAAGGGATAGTGCAGAATTGGGCTCCTTTCGTAAAACCCATTGTTGCCGCAAGTAATATGGTGATCGGTTTAGGCACTGATATTGGTGGCATGAGAATCAAGATCAACGGTTTTGATAATATGAAACAACCCAAAGAGCTAATTTGGAGTTTGACAGCTGAAAACGGTGTTGGTCCTTACATCCCCACACTATCCGCCATCATTCTTGCAAAGAAATTGGCAGATGGAACACTCACCATCCACGGCGCAACTCCATGTCTAGGCTTATATCCTCTTTCAGACTTTTATGAGGCTGCAAAAAAATGGGGGATTTATTATCAAGTGTCTATAAACGGCAATAACATTTCAACTGAAGCGAAATATGTTGGTGGATAATTATCTATTATTAAAATACATACACATTATTTGTGCTTTTGTTCTATCTGGAACCGGGGCAGGCATTGCATTTTTTATGCTTATGGCAAGCAGAACAAAGAATATTTCAGCGATATCGGTGACTGCCCGTCATGTCATTCTTGCAGACTGGATATTTACAACACCCGCTGTTATCGGTCAATTCATAACCGGCGTGTTATTGATGAGGTATTTACACTATAGCTTTACTTCAATATGGTTTTTATCAGTCGCCAGCCTTTTCTTATTTATTGGCTGTTGCTGGATTCCTGTGGTATTCATTCAATATAAACTTAAAAAAATGGCAGAAGCTTCTGAAATTACAGGCGAACTAAACGAGGGGTTTTATTTTGCAATGAAATGGTGGGTGACATTAGGAGTTCCCGCCTTTATTGGCATTCTCGTTATGTTATGGCTTATGGTTTTCAAGCCATTTCCGGTAATTTGATAGTGGAAATATTATCCAGAAATCAATTACCAGCCAGGTTAAGCCTCTGCTTCTTATGGCTATTCACGGCAATGACTTCGCTTTTATGGGGACGCGATACTGGTTATGCCGTATTGGTACAACAAAATATTCAAGGCTCGACCGCAGACTTATGTATTAATGCAGGCGGCACACTGGATGCATTTATTGGGCTTTGGTTGTTAACTACCTATCATTTAAAATGGTGCTATCGATTTCAGATACTTATCATCATGGTCTACAGTATATTGCTGACTATTATTGATGCCTCATATTGGTTCCATCCTTTTGGACCAATCACAAAAAATATACCGATACTTG